>JBAPYY010000146.1:0-6485 GCA_049284975.1 Occallatibacter sp. | reverse complement strand
TCTGGAAGGAATCACGGACGACGAGGCGCGGGTTGCGGCGGAGAAACAGGCGCTGGACGATCTGCTGCCCGAGGCCTTTGCGGTAGTGCGCGAGGCGGGATGGCGCGCGGTGAACATGCGCCATTTCGACGTGCAGCTGGTGGGCGGCATGGTGCTGCACCAGGGCAAGATCGCCGAGATGAAGACCGGCGAAGGCAAGACGCTGGTGGCGACGCTGCCGTGTTATCTGAACGCGCTGGCCGGGCATGGCGTGCACGTGGTCACTGTCAACGATTATCTGGCCAAGCGCGATGCCGAGTGGATGGGCAAGATCTACGAGTTTTTGGGCCTCACAGTGGGCGTGATTGTTCATGATCTGTCGGACGAAGAGCGCCGCGCCGCCTATGGCGCGGACATCACCTACGGCACCAACAACGAGTTCGGCTTCGACTACCTGCGCGACAACATGAAGTTCGAAATCAAGGACTGCGTGCAGCGCGGGCACTACTACGCGATCGTCGACGAAGTGGACTCGATTCTGATTGACGAAGCGCGCACACCGCTCATCATTAGCGGCCCGACGGACCAGACCACCGACAAATACCAGCGCGTGGTGAACATCATCCCCAAGCTCGAACTGGGCGAAGAGATTGAGTGGACCGATACCAAGCGGCAGGCGGAGCTTGGCATTTCGCTTGGCGAAGGCCAGAAGCACCTGACCGGCGACTATTATGTCGACGAAAAGAGCCGCCAGATCGGCGTGACGGATTCGGGCTGGGAGACGATCGAAAAAGCGCTGGGCATCGGAAACATTGCCGACGCGGAGAACTGGGAACTGAAGCACTACGTAGAGACGGCCATCAAGGCACACGCGCTGTACAAGCGCGACGTGGATTACGTGGTGAAAGACGGTGAAGTGATTATTGTGGACACCTTCACCGGCCGCCTGATGCCCGGACGCCGCTGGTCCGACGGGTTGCACCAATCGATCGAAGCCAAAGAGGGCGTGACCATCCGCAAGGAAGACCAGACGCTGGCTACGATCACCTTCCAGAATTATTTCCGGCTCTATCAAAAGCTGAGCGGCATGACAGGCACGGCCGAGACCGAAGCCGCTGAGTTCGAGAAGATCTACAAGCTCGATATCGTCGTCATCCCGACAAACAAGGTGATGCGGCGCGTCGAGAATCCCGACGTGGTTTTCCGCACTGAGAAGGAAAAATACAAGGCCGTGGCCGATAACATTGCGGAGCTGAATGCGAGCGGCCAGCCGGTTCTGGTCGGCACTACGTCGATCGAGAAATCGGAGCGGCTGTCGGCGATTTTGCAGAAGAAAGGCGTGAAGCACGTGGTGCTGAACGCCAAGCAGCACGAGAAAGAAGCCGAATATGTTGCTCAGGCGGGGCGAGTGGGGATGGTGACTATCGCCACGAACATGGCCGGCCGCGGCACGGACATTCTGCTGGGCGGCAATTCGGAGTTCATGGCCAGGCAGGAATTGGTGAAGACGAAGGATGCGAACGGGAACTCCAGAGCGCGCGCCGTCAGCGTCGCCGAAGGAGCCATCAATCCTACGGCGCCACCGGGATTCGTACGTTTTTACTACCAAGGGCAGGAGTACGAAGTTGCCGAGCAGCATTGGGCGGAAACGCATAGAGGCCATGCCGCGCGGGCGCAGGAAGAACACAATAAGGTGATCGATACCGGCGGGTTGTTTATCCTCGGCACCGAGCGGCACGAGTCGCGGCGCATTGACAACCAGCTGCGCGGCCGTGCCGGGCGCCAAGGCGATCCCGGCGAATCGCGCTTCTTTCTCTCGCTTGAAGACGATCTGATGCGCATCTTCGCCAAGCAGTGGGTTTCAACGCTGCTCGAGCGGCTGGGCATGGAAGAGGGAGTGCCGATCGAATCGCGCATGATCTCCAAGCGCATCGAGGGCGCGCAGAAGGCCGTAGAAGCGCAAAACTTTGAGAGCCGCAAGCATATTCTCGAGTACGACGACGTGATGAACAAGCAGCGCGAGGCCGTGTACGGTTTGCGCCGGCAACTGCTTGAAGGCGTCGACCAGCGCGAGTTGATTCTTGAGGATTATGTCGGCGGCATTCTTTCGAGTCTGCTCGATGAGTGCTGCGATGAAAAGGTGCGAGAGCATCAGTGGGACTTCAAGGGGCTCGGCGAGAAGCTGGTCGACCACTTCGGATTCAATCTGTCGGGATCGGGCGTCAAGGTTGAGGAACTGACCCGGCATGAGTTGGGCGAGGCGATCTTCGGCAAACTAACCGAGAGCTATGAAGCAAAGGAAAAGATCCTCGGCGCAGGCACGATGCGCTATCACGAGCGCATGGTGATGCTGAGCGTGATCGACGGCCTCTGGAAAGATCACCTGCTCAACATGGACCACCTCAAAGAAGGGATCAACCTGCGCGGTTATGCGCAGAAGGATCCGCTCGTGGAGTACAAGCGCGAATCCTTCGACATGTTCGAAGCCATGATGCTCAAGTTCCAGGAAGACACTGTTCGGTACCTCTTCCGCATGCAGATTCTTGGTCCCGACGGGCAGCCAATCACGGGAGAGTCGCAGGCCGGTGGTCCGCCGTCAGAATTCACGCCACGTCCGCGAGGCCCGGTGCCGCAGGCACCGCCCGTGGCAAGCGCGGCGCGGCCGACAATGGGAAATGGCGATGGGCGACCGATGCACGGTGACGGCGCTCCGCGTGAGATTGCGATTCCTACGCGCCAGGCTTCGACTACGATCGATGCCATCGAAAAGGAGTTTGCGCGCAAGAAGGAGCGGGAGTTGGCGGCGGCGAGCCGAGCCGGCGCCGGAGAAGACAGCCAGCCTTCGCAGCGCCGCACCGGCGACAAGGTGGGCCGCAACGATCCCTGCCCCTGCGGCAGCGGGAAAAAATACAAGAAATGCCACGGAGCGGCGGGTTAGCAGGTTGCCAGGCAGCTACTCTCTCTGGTTCCCTGGTCGCGCGTTTTTACCGCAGAAAGCCGAACAATCCCTTCTTTCCGGCTTTTTCTGTTGCACCCCCCACTGCAGCCTTGGCCATCTCGCGAATGGCGCGTGCAATGGGCGAATCGATGAGCACCATGGGCGTCGCGGTATCCCGGGTGCGGCGCGCGGCGGCGTAGTCGTCTGGGATCTTCCACTGTGCGGGTCGCGTGAGCGCTTCTTTCACTTTCCTTTCGTCAAAGAGCGAGTCGCCGGGTCTGAAGCGGTTGAGCACGATCTGCAGCGAGTCATTGCGGGTGAGAAAAAACTTGTTCACCATGCGGTTGGCGTTGAGCAGTTCCGTGATGCCCACCTGCGCAACGAGGTAGACGACGGCCGACTTGTCGAAGAGAGAAGAGCCAAAAAGATCGAGACGGGTGCCCACATCGGCGACCACGAAATCATAGGCCTCGCGCGCAACGGCGATCAGTCTGTCAACGGATCCCATCGGCGCCGGTTCGTCGAAGAAGACCAGTGGGGATGCCAATACTTCAAGCCCGGTGTCGTGTTTGGCCACCATTGTGGAGAGCATTCTGGTATCGAGACGGTCCGCTCGCTGCAGAGCGTTGAACACGGAGAATTCGGTTTTAATTCCCAGGTTGGTGGCGGCGTCGCCCAGGGGAAGCCCCAAGTCAATCAGGAGAGTCTTGCCTTTGGACTCCTCTGTCAGGGCCAACGCAAAGTTGGCTGCGATCGTGGTGACCCCGCAACCGCCTTTAGAACCCATGAACACAAAGAGGCGGCCGTTTTTTCGGGATTCCCGATGGTTTGAGGCGTAGCGTTCGGCAGCACGCTCCATGGCGGCGGTCAGCTCAGCGGAATCCAGGGGGGCGGTCAGGATTTCGCGTACCCCGGCGTGCATGAGTTGCACGACTAGCTGCATGTCGGGCCGCGACGAGTAGACCATCAATTCTGTACGCGTGCTGTCGGCCAGGTTCGCGGCCAGATCCAACGTGAGCTGCTGATCGCAATCGGCGTTGATCAGCACCACGTCATAGGGGCTTTGAATGATCTTCGCGAAATCGTCGACGTTCTGAGGGAAGATAGGAGCTTGCGTAATCGCGAGGTCGCTGATCTGCGACAACACTCCCGCCGCAGCGTTGCGGCGCTGCGAATCGGCATCGAGGATGGCTACGCGAAGGTTCACACTCTCGGAAGTACCGGCGCAACGTCGAACTGTAGGCCTGGTCTCTCGCTACTCCAAGAGTTCATCATATTGCAAATAGTTGGTTTTACATGCCCGACCGGGGCAAAGAATGACATCCCCCCTTTTTTAAGCAAAGGGGATCGGGTACCCGGGAAACCGCAGGCATTGCTGCTGCAAAGCCGTGCCTCAGCCGTTGATCGACCGCCGGAGCCTATTCGGCGAGGGCAAAATTGATCGTAACCGTTACCACAGAGTCGCCGTCACCGGCCACGTACTTCCACTGACGGACGGCATCCTCGGCCGCAGATGAAAGCACATGATTGCCGCTCACCGGCTTCACGTCTTTGACCTTCCCTTGAGCATCGACGGTGACCTGGAGCTGCACCTCGCCGGCGATGTGCATGCGCTTGGCGATCTCGGGATACACGGGCGACACGCGCGACTTGACTGCTCGAGTGTCGCCGCCACGAACTGGCAATGCGAGCGCCACGATCGCGACGTACGCAGCTGTCTGCAGAATCCTGGATACCATTTTCCGCCGTGTGTGGCCGATGCTTGCTGGGTGAAGTGGGTGCATAGGCCCTCCCTGATCTGGATACACGCCGAATCTATCGGCAGCCAGCGCTGCGATCATGAGGCCATCTTCGGGGTGTGGTTACCAAAGGAATGGGTTGAGCTAACTGCCGTGCGCCTGAGCCACGGCAGCAAAGGTGAGGTCGGCAGCGCTGCTTGAATGCCGGGCGCGCCAGGCTTCGAACAGACGCCCGTAGCTGAGCGTTACATACTCGGCGGGACCGATCCCGAGCCGGGCCGCGGCGCCATCGATCCACGCCGGCGTACCCTCCAGCTCAGCGTAGTTGCCGATGGGCGTCTCGTCGACGACGCAGTGGCCTTCGCCATCGGTCCACTCCGAGCGCCACTTTTCATATCGAAATGCAGAAATAAATCCCAGGCTAAGAAAAAAATCGGCGAGCGCCACGCCATGGACGATTTCTATTTCCGTTTCGATGCGGTGCTTGTGACGGTCCTCGCTGGGGCCGGAATGGGGCAGCCGCTTGTGAGTGAGCGTCCAGCGGTCTCCATAGCTGCGGATGCGCAGGATTTCGGTGCGTGTACGCAACTGCCGGTCCGGAGTGTCGTAAAGAACGTTGCTCTCGAAAGTGCGAGGGGTTGCGCAGCGGAATCCGGCCGATTGCAGCTTTCGTGCGAGAGCGTCGAGGTCGTCGACGCGGAATTTGATCTCGGTTTCAATCGCCATGGGCTGCTCCGCAACAAGTAGAACGAGTATATGACAATAGATGTGTGAAGACCCAGCACCTGACGGTATATCCGGCGCATCTCGGAACGAGTGAAGCTAGCGCCGCACTTGATCGTGCTGCCGGGATTCTTCGCGCCGGAGGGCTGGTGGCGCTACCCACTGAGACCGTCTACGGTCTTGGAGCCAACGCGTTTGACGGGCCTGCCGTTGAGCGCATCTTTACGGCGAAGTAGCGGCCCGCGTGGGATCCGATCATTGTGCACGTCGCTTCTCTGGAGATGCTCGACGGGCTGGTGGAGAAGATTCCCGCCCGAGCCGCTCGGTTGATCGAGCAATTCTGGCCCGGACCGCTCACGCTGCTCCTGCCGCGTGCGGCGGCCGTACCCGATTGCGTAACCGCCGGCCGGCCGCTCGTAGGTGTGCGCATGCCCGCGCATCCCGTGGCACTCGAACTCATCCGCCGCGCAGGGGTTCCCGTGGCCGCGCCCAGCGCCAACCGCTTCGGCCACATCAGCCCTACGACAGCCCAGCATGTACTCGACGATCTCAACGGGCGGATTGATGCGGTGGTCGATGCGGGACCTTCGCAGCGCGGAGTCGAGTCCACGGTTCTCGATCCCTCGACAATGATGATCTACCGGCCGGGTGCCGTGACAGCAGAGCAGATTCGCGCAGTGGCTGGGCCGGTGGAGTTGTATCGGAGCACCGGAGCGCTGCGCGAGACTCCCGCGGAAGCGCTACCTTCGCCAGGAGTGGGCATTCGCCACTACGCACCGCGGGCACGGCTGGTGCTGGTCGACGCGCCGCCGGAAGAACTTGCAACGCGGCTCGCGGAGATCGCGCGCGGAATTCGTGGGGAGAGGATCGGCGTGATGCTCCCGGACGGTGTGAATGTTCCGGGAGGACTTGCGGAATGCCGCGTTGTCGCGTGGGGCGCTTGGTCGAAACCCGACGAGATGGCGCACGACCTCTATGCGGGACTGCGAGCGCTCGATCAGCAAGGGTGCACAGTGATTCTGTGCCCGTTACCGGCGGCGGAGGGAATTGGCGCGGCGATTCGCGATCGGTTGAATAAGGCAGGGACGAAGGGAACGAGTGAATAA
>JBAPYY010000145.1:0-4137 GCA_049284975.1 Occallatibacter sp. | reverse complement strand
TTGGTACAGCCCCAGAAAATATTTCCCCTCCGCGCCTTGCGCTCGGCCAGATCGCCCACGCCGCACTTGGGGCATTTCATTCCTTCAATCAGGTTCTGCTTCACGTACTTGCACTTGGGATATCCGGAGCAGGAAACAAATTCGCCATAACTCCCCTGGCGCAGCACCAGAGGCTTGCCGCACTGCGGGCAATCCTCACCGGTGGGCTTGGGCGCGGCCACCTTCTGCTGTTGCTTGCTGCTCAGCTTGCGGAAGGTCTTGCACGGCGGATCTTCGTTAAACCCCGGACACGACATGAACATTCCGAACGGCCCGCGCCTGAGCACCATCACGCGCCCGCAGTTATCGCAGTACTCCTCCTGCTCGCCTATATCCTGTGCCTCGGGCGTATTCATGTCCGGCTTGTCCGCCGTGTTTTCCTTGGTAAACGTGCAACTCGACTTGTCTTTTTTGTTATAAGCCGAACAAGCATAGAAGCTGCCGAACTTGCCCCACTTCAACACCAGCGGCGAACCGCACAGGTCGCACTTTTCGTTTGTCTTCTTCTCCATGCGCTTGATGTCGCGCATCGTCTTGCCGGCATCTTTCAGTTCATCCTCAAAGTAGCGATAGAAGCCGTTGAGCAGAGTGGTCCACTTCTCCGTGCCCTCTTCAATCTCGTCCAACTCTTCTTCGAGCTTGGCCGTGTAAGCAATGTCGAAGATATACGGAAAGCTCTCCACCAGAAGGTCGCAAACCACCATCCCAATCTCAGTCGGATAAAAACGCCCGCTGATCTTGGTCGCGTACTCGCGGTCCTGAATGGTGTTGATAATCGACGCATAAGTCGATGGGCGCCCAATGCCCCGTTCTTCAAGCTCTTTCACGAGCGAAGCTTCGTTGTAGCGCGGAGGCGGCGAGGTGAAGTGCTGCTCAGTGTCCAGCTTCTCCAATTCGAGCCGCTTCACGTTGTCCAGGTTGGGCAGCTTGTTGGCAGATTCGTCGTCGTCGTCCTTTTTGTCTTCCAAAACTTCGTAGACCTTCAGGAATCCGTCAAAGCGCACCACCGAGCCGCTCAGCCGGAAGTCATACGTCTTGCCGGTCTTCGCGCTGACGGCTGCAATCTTCGCCGTGGTCACGTCAAAAATCGCCGGCATCATCTGCGAAGCCACGAACCGCTGCCAGATGAGCCGATAGAGCTTCAATTGCTCTTCAGTCAGGTAGCGCGCAATCGACTCCGGCGTGCGCGACGCATCGGTGGGCCTGATCGCTTCGTGCGCATCCTGCGAAGCTTTCTTGCCTTTGTACACATTGGGCACCGCGGGCAGGTACTTCGCTCCCAGCTGCTTGCCGATCCACTCGCGCGCTCCTTCCTTTGCCTCCGGCGACGTGCGCGGCGAATCCGTTCTCATGTATGTGATTAGGCCGGTTGCGCCCTCTGCGCCAATATCGATGCCTTCATAAAGCCGCTGCGCCACGCCCATCGTACGGCGCACATTGAAGCCCAGCTTGCTGGCCGCATCGCGCTGCAACTGACTGGTGATGAACGGCGCCTGAGGCCGTCTCTGCTTCTCAGTGGACTGCACTGAAGCCAGCGACCACTCAGCCTTTTCGAGCGCCGCAACCACCGCCTTCATCGCCTTCTCGTCCGGCAGCGCATTGGCAACGAACTGATCTTTTCCTTCCTTATCCTTGCCCGTAGCCACTCGCGAAGGCTCGCCGTCGATGCCGACAAAACGCGCCTTGAGCTTTTTCTCCGCTTGCTTTTCCGGATGGAGCTCTGCGTCCAGCGTCCAATATTCCACCGGCCCAAATGCGCCTATCTCCCGCTCCCGCTCCACGATCAACCGAACGGCCACCGTCTGCACGCGCCCAGCCGACAAGCCACGCCGCACTTTATCCCACAGCAGAGGCGAAATCTGGTAGCCCACCAACCGGTCGAGCACGCGACGCGTCTGCTGCGAGTCCACAAGATTCTGGTCCAGATCGCGAGCGTGCTTGAATGCCTCCTGCACGGCCTTCTTCGTAATCTCGTTGAAGGTCACGCGCCGAATCTTTTTCCGCTCTTTGGCCGACGTCCCCAGTTGCAGCGCCAGGTGGTAAGCAATTGCCTCGCCCTCGCGATCCGGGTCAGGCGCAAGATAAATTTCATCTGCCTTGGCCGCGGCCTTCTTTAACTGCGCGACGACCTTTTCCTTGCCCGGAGAAACAATCAGCGTCGGCTCGAAGGTGCGATTCTCCAACTCCACGCCCAATTCGTTCTTGGGCAGGTCCATGATGTGACCCACCGAGGCCAGCACCTCGAAGCCCGCGCCAAGATATTTCTCAATCGTCTTCGCCTTGGCGGGCGACTCGACGATCACCAGTGATTTGCTCATTCCCATCCTTGATTCCAACCCCACTCTATCCTGTCTGGCCTCTTTGACTCGGTGCGGGCCGACTCCGTTGTCTCGGCAATCGGTACAAATTCCGCCCGCGCCGTCAGCCGCTCATCCCGTCCGGGACAAACCGCCCGCAAATGTTGGACACTACCACGGAACACCGCCTCATTTCCACTCGCGACAAAATTTTTCGCCGCTCTTTGCCCCATTTTTAGTGCGCACAGAAGACTCTCCGCGGATGAGAAAAATCTCCGCAAATCTCTCTTACTCCGCCATTTCCATGGGGATGGAAGGTATATCGCACCATTCTTTTCGCGGACTCACAGCGAAAACGGTGGAAAACACGAATCCAGGTTCGCTCACATTGTTCGCACGTAATTCTTTCCCGGCAAGCTTCGCACCCGGCCCGTGATCTCAAGCTCGAAGAGAGCCGTAAAAACTTCGGAAGAAGTCAGTTGCGTCTCCACAAGCTCAAGAATCTCGTCGATTTGCAGGCTCTCATCTGTACGCAGAACCTCCAGCACAATAGCCTCTTCGGGCCGCAGAACCTGCTCAGGCAATAGAGATGCGGTTGTTTCGGTTTTGGATGCAACCGGCGCTTCGGCCTCAAGCTCCAGCTTCACGTGCGAGGGCAGTTCTTCCCACACGTCTTCCCATGTGGCCACCAGCTTTGCCCCCTGCTTAATCAGCGTGTTGGGAGTCCACGATCCCTTGCTGGTCACGTTTCCCGGCACCGCAAAAAGATCGCGATTCTGTTCGGCTGCGCAGCGGGCGGTCACCCGCGTGCCCGAGTTCTCCGACGCCTCCACCACCAGCACGGCCACGCTTAAGCCGCTCAAAATCCTGTTGCGTCGAGGAAAATTTTGCGGCGCGGGAAACGTCCCCACCGGCAATTCGCTCACAATCGCTCCGCCAAAAGCGAGAATCTCCTCGGCCAGCTTTTTGTTTTCCTTGGGATAGACCACGTCGATTCCCGTGCCCCAAACAGCCACTGTAGGCATGCGCGCCGCCAGAGCTCCCTTGTGCGCGCAACTGTCCACGCCCCGCGCCATGCCGCTGATAATCAGCAGCCGCCGCACAGCCAGGTCCCGCGCCAATATCTCCGCCATCCCCGCCCCATACGGAGACGGATGCCGCGTGCCCACAATCGCAATCCCCGGCCTGCTCAGCAGCGCAGCCGGCCCGCGCACCCACAGCACCGGCGGCGGATCGTAAATCTCCTTCAGCCGCTCCGGATACTCCCGGCAACTGTAAGTCACCAAAGTCGCCCCTTGCGCAGCTACCCGAGCCCACTCTTCTTCAGCCGCCTGTCGCGCCTTGCCGTCAAAGATGAATTGCGCCGCCTGAGCAGGAAATCTCAACCCTTCCAGCGAAGTCAGCGGCAACGTGAATATCTGGCTGGCAGAATCCAGATTTTTAACCGCATCCAGAATCCGCTTGGGACCCAGCCCCGGCGCCAGCACCAGCGCAAGCCATGCCAGCCGTTCCTCATCGAGTGCCGAATTCGTGGTGCATATGGTCTCTTGGGGCAGTGTGCTCATTCGTCTAATCCGTCTGTCCAATAACGGCACAGAACAATTTTCCTCACAGGAAAGCAAAGTCTTCACTTTTTGGTGATTTTGCCCACCTTACCTTCCTTCATTAGAAGAAGTCAAGCCAAAGAGCACCGGAACCCATTGACGCTCCGGATTCATCCCACACACGCTGCACGCATTATTTCCCTCATGGCGGTACTCTAGAAGTAGATGAATTCCCATTCTCAATCCCGTTTACGCGT
>JBAPYY010000144.1:0-4424 GCA_049284975.1 Occallatibacter sp. | reverse complement strand
GGGTTGAAGTCCGTGGCCACCACAATTGCCAGTCCGGCATCGACCATCTTTCGCGCCGGCGGATAGTTTGTTCGTCCAAGAGCAAAGACCGAACCCGGCAGCAGCACCGGTTGCACTCCGGCCGTTTGCAACTGGCGCAATGTCTCTTCGGTCACCGTTTCCAGGTGGTCCGCCGTCGCCGCGCCCAGTTCCGCAGCCAGCGCCGCCCCGGTCCCCGGACGGAACTGCTCGGCATGCACGCGAAGCCGCAGCCCATGTCGCCGAGCAGCGGTGAGCACTGTACGCGTCTCCTCTACAGTGAAGGCGTGGTCGTCGCAAAAAACATCGCAAAATTGCGCGAGCCTCGCCGCGGCGACCTCGCGAATCAAATCTTCGGCAATCCAGCGCACATACTCCGCGCGCCTTGACGCAAACTCCGGCGGAACAGTGTGGGCGGCCAGCAGCGTGGGCACAATCGTTGCCGGACCCTCATCATTGAGCCGCTTGAACACGCGCAGCATCTTCAGCTCTGTCGCATGGTCCAGCCCATAACCGGATTTCGCCTCAATGGTCGTCGTGCCAGAGCGGAGCATCCAGTCGCGATGTTTGCGCCCGATTGCCAGCAGTTCATCTTCGCTCGCCGAACGGGTTTGCGCGACCGTGCGCAAAATCCCTCCGCCCGAAGCGGCAATCTGCTGATAAGTTGCTCCTTCGATGCGCTGTTCGAATTCCGCCGCGCGATTGCCAGCAAACAGAAGATGCGTATGCGCGTCCACGAATCCCGGAGTAACCGCGCTTCCGTTTGCGTCGATCACCGTCGCATTCGGCGGAATCGCCGAGCGAAGTTCAGCGTAAGTTCCGGTCACACGGACGTGACCGTCTTCGACAAGCAGCGCCGCATTCTCAATGATGCCTAACTCGCGCAGCTCTGCGCCCGCCCGCGGACGCGCAGGTCCGGCCAGCGTAACAAGTTGGCCGATATTGACGATGGCAACAGCACCAGCCACAGCTACTTCCCCGCCATGGGAATATGAATGCCCCGTTCCCGCGCGGTCCGCTGTGCTAGTTCATAACCCGCATCGGCATGACGAACCACACCGAGACCAGGATCGTTATTCAGCACACGCGCAATCTTGCGCGCCGCCATCTCCGTGCCGTCGGCCACCGTCACCTGTCCCGCGTGTAACGAATAGCCCATCCCCACACCGCCGCCATGGTGGAAGCTCACCCAGGTCGCGCCCGAAGCTGTGTTCAGCAGCGCATTCAAAATCGGCCAGTCGGCCACTGCATCCGAACCGTCCATCATTTGCTCCGTCTCGCGATAAGGGCTCGCCACCGATCCTGTGTCCAGGTGGTCGCGCCCAATCGCAATCGGCGCCGAGATTTCGCCCTTGCGCACCATCTCATTAATCGCAAGGCCCATGCGCGCCCGCTCTCCGAAATCCAGCCAGCATATGCGCGACGGCAATCCCTGGAAGGTCACCCGATCCTTAGCCAGCTGCAGCCAACGAGTCAGAATCGCATTATCCGGAAACAGCTTGAGAGCCAGCTCGTCGGTTTTGGCAATGTCCCTGGGGTCGCCCGAGAGCGCAACCCAGCGGAACGGTCCCCTGCCGGTGCAGAAGAGCGGCCGAATGTACTCCGGCACAAAGCCCGGAATCAAAAAGGCATCCGTGCACCCCGCATCGCAAGCAAAGCGGCGAATGTTGTTGCCGTAGTCGAAAGCCACCGCGCCTGCCCGCTGAAGGGCGAGCATCGCGTTCACATGAACCACCATCGTCGCCGTCGACCGGCGCACATATTCCTCGGGATCTCGTTCGCGCAGTGCGGCCGCCTCGGCCAGTGTCAGCCCCTGCGGGACATAACCATTCAGCGGATCATGCGCGCTGGTCTGGTCTGTCACCACATCGACCTTGACTCTGCGCCGCACAATCTCCGGCAACACGTCTCCGCAATTGCCCACCAGGCCAACCGACAGCGCGCGCCCCTCGCGCACCGCCGCCTCACACAACCGCAGGGCCTCATCCAAGCTTCCCGTGATCATGTCGCAGTAATGATTAGCTACGCGCCGCTCGATGTGGCTGCGGTCCACTTCGACGACCAGCGCCACGCCGTCGTTCATCGTAACCGCAAGCGGCTGCGCACCGCCCATGCCGCCCACTCCGCCGGTCACAACCAGCTTGCCTTTCAGCGAACCGCCAAAGTGCGTTTCCGCCAGCGCGGCTAGCGTTTGGAAAGTTCCCTGCAGAATGCCTTGCGCGCCGATATAAATCCAGCTCCCCGCCGTCATCTGGCCGTACATCATCAAGCCCTTGCGGTCCAGCTCGTTGAAGTGCTCCCAGTTGGCCCACTTGCCCACCAGGTTCGAGTTGGCGATAATCACCCGCGGCGCCATTTCATGCGTCGGAAACACCGCCACCGGCTTGCCACTCTGTACGAGCAGCGTCTCTTCCACTCCCAACTGCTCAAGCTCGTGCACAATCGCATGGAAGCAATCCCAATTGCGCGCAGCCTTGCCAATACCTCCATAAACCACCAGGTCGGCAGGCCGCTCGCCCACTTCCGGGTCGAGGTTGTTCATTAGACAGCGCAGCGCCGCCTCCTGCTGCCATCCCTTGCAGCGCAGCTGGCCCCCGCGTGGCGCCCGAATCTCAGCAGCTGTCGTGATCATGGTTTCTCCTGTTCTCTAAATGATTCTAGTGAGGATATTACCCCGGCATACCAATTTTCAACAGCCACAAACGTAGGCTGATAGCCTCCGGGGGCGTGCAATCCTCTTCGGAACACCGCAATGCAATCCGATTCGATGGTTAACGTCCAAATCAACCCCTGATTTCACCTCCGTTCTTTCGCCCGCCGAACTACCGGTTGCCGAGCCCTGCCGCAGGTCGTTATTCTTCTTGGCATGTCCAGCACTCTTGTCGAATGCGTTCCCAATTTTTCTGAAGGCCGCGACCCAGCTAAAGTCGATGCCATTGTCGAAGCTATGAAGATTCCCGGCGTTTATCTTCTCGACCGCGAGATGGATTCCGACCACAATCGATGCGTCATCACGCTGGTGGGCGAGCGGGAAGCCATACAGGAGGCCGTGCTGCGCGGCGTAGGCAAAGCTGCCGAACTGATTGACCTCACCCAGCACCGGGGCGCGCACCCGCGCATGGGCGCTACCGATGTAATTCCTTTCATCCCCATCGACGGCGTGACAATTGAAGATTGTGTCGCCATGGCTCGCCACGTCGGAGCCGAGATATGGAAGCGCTTCCAGATTCCGGTTTACCTATACGAATCCGCAGCCACCACGCCCGAACGCCAGAATCTCGAAAATATTCGGCGTGGCCAGTTCGAGGGAATTCGTGACGAAATTGCCACCAACCCAGCCCGCAAGCCCGACTTCGGCGAACCGCATGTACATCCGACAGCCGGAGCAACCGTAGTGGGCGCGCGCAAGTTCCTCGTGGCCTACAACGTCTTCCTCAATACACCGGACGTCGCCATCGCCAAAAAAATCGCCAAGGCTGTGCGCTTTTCCTCCGGCGGCCTGCGCTACGTCAAGGCAGCGGGATTCCTGGTGCGCGGCATGGCCCAGGTCTCCATGAACCTGACCGACTTTGAGCAGACTCCTGTGCATCGCGCCTTCGAGTGCGTGAAACGCGAGGCTGAGCGTTACGGCTGCGTTCCGGTCTCCAGCGAGATTGTCGGACTAATTCCCAAACTGGCTTTGGAGCAGGCTGCGGAGTGGTTCCTGCAGGTGGAGAATTTCGACTCATCGCTGATCTTGGAGAACCGCCTCGCATCCGTAATGAGCGGCAAAGTGGCCGTTGGCAGCCTGCGCGCCGGCGTCGAGCCTTTCATCGAACAACTGGCTGCTCCCACAGCGACCCCAGGCGGCGGCAGCGCGGCTGCGGCTTCTGGCGCCATGGCCGCAGGACTTGCAGTTATGGTTGCGACAATGTGCCGCGGCAAGAAAGCCTATTTGCAATATGAAAGCCAGTACAGTGAGGCCATCGCCCGTCTCACGCGGCTGCGCGAGGAGCTGAAGGCAGCCATTGACGCCGACTCCGACTCCTACAACGTGGTCATGAAGGCGTACAAGGCAGCGAGAGAATCCGCTGACGGCGGTGGCAAGGCAATCAACGCCGCGCTGCGACAGGCAGCCAGCGTGCCTCTCGGTGTGGCCGAAAAATCCGCCGAAGTGGCGCGCATAGCCACTACCCTGCAACCCATCACCAACCCGAACATGGCATCCGACCTGATTACCGCCATCGCCCTCTCAAGAGCAGCGATTGAAGGAGCATTGGCGAATGTGGCCATCAACCTGGATTCAATAAGGCCGGAGTCGCCCGAGGACGAATCTTTCATTACACTGTCGCGGAAGCGCGCGGCGGCTCTAAAGGTATAGGGCTGAAGTCCGCTTAGTACAAGCCAAAACTGTGGGTGCCCCATCC
>JBAPYY010000143.1:0-1768 GCA_049284975.1 Occallatibacter sp. | reverse complement strand
GCGAGGTGAGTGCGCTGCAGTATCAGATCCACCTCGCCAATGCGTCGAAGCCTGTAGCCGAAGACGTGTGGTTCCGGCCGATGATCGACGACCTTGCCAAGAATGTGCGCACGCCTCTACTGGTACTGCTGGGTGCGGTGGGCTGCATGCTCCTGATTGCCTGCCTGAACCTCACCAATCTGCTGGTGGCGAGGTCGGCGACTCGGCGCAGGGAGGTTGCGGTGCGCGGTGCGCTTGGCGGCAGCCGTGTTGTTCTTATCTGCGAGCAGATGACGGAAAGCTTGCTGATCTGTCTGGCCGGTGGAGCACTGGGCCTGCTGCTGTCGCTGGCTTCGACCTACTGGCTCGCGGCACATTGGCGCAATCTGCCGCGCGCCGAGTCGGTGCATGTCGATGTGTGGGTTCTCGCGTTTGCCTTGGCCCTGGTAGCCGCGGCAGCATTGCTGGCCGGCCTTGTGCCCGCAATTTCGTCCACCGGAAAAGGGCTGCTTTCGGGACTGCGCGATTCCTCGCGAACGATGGGCGGCAGCGCCTCCCGGGCGCGGCTGCGCAAGACGATGTTGACGATTGAGATCGCGCTTACGGTAATGCTTCTGATCTCAGCGGGCCTGCTGTTCAAAAGCTTCTTGCACCTGCGCACAACAGATCTCGGCTGCCGCATCGATAGCGTGATTACCATGAAATTCGGCCTTCCGGAAATCCAATACAATACGCGCGACAAGGTGGCGGGCTTTCACGAGTCGTTGCTGGAGCGCTTGCGCCGGCTGCCCGGGGTGCGCGGTGTGGGCCTCGTTTCTGTTCCTCCGGGCGTGGGCCCGTCCGAAAGCAGGGTGTTCACCATTCTGGAGCGGCCGGAGCCGAGCTATACCCTTCAGTACTACGCCATCACTCTGACCGCCGACCCACAGTACTTCAGCGTGATGCAGATTCCACTGCTGCGCGGGCGCGTCTTCACAGAACACGAGCGACTCAGTAACGATCACTACGTCGTTGTGAGCAAGACGTTCGTCGATCAGTACCTCGCGGGCGACGACCCGGTCGGCAAGCATGTCCGCGTGGACTGGGATACCAAGCCGGAAGTTTACGAGATCCTCGGCGAAGTCAGCGACACGGTCATTGACGTTACCAAGCCGATTCAGCCGACGATGTACTTCCCTATCCTGTCGGGCATTCCCGATCAGACTTCGGAGGCGACGATCGTGGCCTACACTTCCGCCGATCCGCTGACGATGTCCATGTCCATCCAGCGACAGATCTCGGCGCTCGAGCCGGAGTTGCCCGTCTATAACGCATTGACAATGGACCAGATTCTTGGCAAGACCTCAGCCAGCCAGGGTTTCGCGGCCAATCTGGTGTTGGCCTTTGCCGCCCTGTCGCTTCTTTTGGCGGCGGTCGGCCTCTATGGAGTGCTCTCCTATCTGACCACGCAGCGGACGGCGGATATCGGGCTTCGCATTGCGGTTGGCGCGCAGCGATCACAGATCCTGCGGCTTGTTCTTTTCGAAGGGCTGCGGCCTGCGCTTATCGGACTGATTTTTGGCGTCGCTGCCAGCGCTCTGGCCACGCAACTGCTGCGATCAATGCTCTATGGAACCCAGCCGCTCGATCCGGCGGCGTTTGCGGGCGCAGCGGCGATGCTGATGGCTGTCGCAGTGCTGGCCTGCCTGATTCCGGCGTGGAGAGCGTCGCGCATCGATCCAATTCAGGCACTACGAACTGAATAGAGGGCCGGATTTCCCCGGTATTTTGAAAGACGTCGGTGAGCGCA
>JBAPYY010000142.1:0-14001 GCA_049284975.1 Occallatibacter sp. | reverse complement strand
CCATTATCGCGCTCGGCCGAAGCTTGAATCTCTCAGTGATCGCCGAAGGAGTGGAGACGGAGGGACAACGCAGGTTCCTTGGAGAACAAGGATGCCATGTATACCAGGGTTATCTCTTCAGCGCAGCGCTGCCCATATCACAGTTTGAGAACTTCGTGAATGAAGCTCGTCAGTTGAACGAAAAAGGCGCTGCGTGAGGGCGAATCCCAGGTCACAGAAGCGAGACCTGGGCCACCCGATTGGATCAAGAGTGGAACTCCACCCCCTGCGCAAGGTGAATTTCACCGCCCCAATTGATGGTGCTGGTCTGGCGGCGCATGTAGGCTTTCCAGGAATCCGAACCTGACTCACGGCCGCCGCCCGTCTCTTTCTCACCGCCGAATGCGCCACCGATTTCCGCGCCTGATGTGCCCACATTCACATTCGCGAGGCCGCAGTCGGAGCCCTTGAAGCTGAGGAATTTTTCCGCCTCGGCCATGCTGTCAGTGAAGATGCCAGACGACAAGCCTTGGGGAACCGCATTATGCAACGCAATCGCCTCGTCGATAGTTTTGTATCGCATGACATAAAGGATGGGAGCAAAGGTTTCGGTTTGCACAATCTCAGCGTCATTGCGGATTTCGATAATGGTGGGCAAAACGAAGGTCTTCCTGCCGAACGGCGGAGGATCGAGAACCTTGCCTCCGTAGAGCACGATTCCTCCCTGCTTGGCGGCAGCAGTTAGCGCGTTCTCGTAATCCGCTACAGCAGCTTCATCAATCAGCGGCCCCATCAGGGTTTCAGGATTGAGCGGATCGCCGATTTTCACTTTTGCGTAATTACCAATCAGTTTGTGAACGAATGAGTCGTAGACGCTCTCATGAATAATCAGCCTGCGCGTTGAGGTGCAGCGTTGGCCGGCTGTGCCAACGGCGCCGAAGAAGGACGATGCCAGCGCTCCGGTCAGGTCGGCTTTTTCTGAAATGATGAGGGCGTTGTTGCCACCAAGCTCGAGAATGGTACGGCCCAGGCGTGCGCCGACAACTTGAGCAATGCGCTTGCCCATGCGGCCCGATCCAGTGGCGCTGATGAGGGGAAGGCGATGGTCGGCCAGAATGCGCTCGCCGACGGTCGCGCCGCGTCCCACGACCACGCAGGATACTCCGTCGGGAACGCCGTTGGCGTGGAGCACGTCGCGGATAATGTTCTGGCATGCGATGGCGCAGAGCGGCGTCTTGCTCGATGGCTTCCACACCACAGGATCGCCGCAGACAAAAGCCAACGCGCTGTTCCACGACCAGACCGCGACCGGGAAGTTGAATGCGGTAATAACGCCGATGGGCCCCAGCGGGTGCCACTGCTCCATCATGCGGTGCATCGGCCTCTCGCTCTGGAGTGTGGGGCCGGAGAGCGTGCGGCTGAGACCGACTGCGTAGTCGCAGACATCGATCATCTCCTGCACTTCACCGAGGCCTTCGGTGAGGATCTTGCCCATTTCAAGCGAGACGAGCCGCCCCAGCGCATCCTTTTTCTCGCGTAGAGCAACCCCTAACTGGCGCACGATTTCGCCTCTTTTGGGGGCAGGCATGGCTCGCCAGAACTCGAAGGCATTCATCGCCTGCGCGACAACCGTGTTGTAATCAGCCTCGCTGGCCTGTTCGACTTTGGCCAGCAATTCTCCGGTAGCCGGGTTGCGGGATTCGATCCAGTCGCCGCTCGACGCAAACCACTGGCCACCGTAACTCGCGCCCGAAAGGGTTTCCCGCAATCCTAACGCACTGAAAATCTTGTCTTTTTCTCCCATGTCAGTAACCTTTCAACAGCCAAAACCCGCGTTTTCCGCCTCTGGCGGTAGCTCAATGCAAGCAAAACAGCCAAGGGAGGAGCGGGTTTGGCAGACAACTGAGTTTACCGCATGGGGTTGGAGCCCGGATGCTGTTTTGTGCCGCAGCGCGGAGTTCGGGTGCGGCATTGGGCCCCGGCGGTACAATAAGCGTTGAGGTTGAGCCAATCTTCAATGTCCCTGAATAGTTACCCTTCGCGCTCCACGCGGTCGCACAGTCTTCGTTCGCTGTTCAGCATGTTCTCCAGCGACTTGGCTATCGATTTAGGCACCGCCAATACGCTGGTCTTCGCGGCCGGCAAAGGCATCGTTGTCAACGAGCCTTCCATTGTTGCCATCAACAAGAACACCGGCGAGGTGGAAGCGGTGGGCAAAGAGGCCAAGGATATGCTGGGCCGCACGCCCGGCAATATCGTGGCTATCAAGCCAATGAAGGACGGCGTCATTGCTGACTTCAAAGTCACCGAAAAGATGCTGAACTACTTCATCCAGAAGGCGCACAACCGAAAGATGCTGGTGCATCCGCGCATCGTTATCGGCGTGCCTTCCGAGATTACCCAGGTGGAGAAGCGGGCGGTGGAGGACTCGGCCTATCGCGCCAAGGCCAGCGAAGTATATCTCGTGGAACAGGCCATGGTGGCGGCTATCGGCGCGGGCCTGCCGATTACCGAGCCCAGCGGCAACATGGTGGTGGACATTGGCGGCGGGACGACGGATATTGCAGTGATCTCGCTGTCGGGCATCGTCTATTCGCGTTCGGTGCGCATGGCCGGGAATCAGATGGACGAGGCAATCACAAACTATCTGAAGCGCAAATACAACCTGCTGATCGGCGAACGGACAGCCGAGTACGTGAAGATGGAGATCGGCTCGGCGTTCCCACTGGACAAGCCGCTGACCATGGAGATCAAAGGCCGCAACCTGATTGAGGGCGTGCCCAAGACCATCACCATTGACGACAGCGAGATTCGCGAAGCGCTGGGCGAGTGCATCGCCGTAATCATGAATGCCATTCGCGTGGCGCTGGAACGCACGCCGCCCGAGCTTTCAGCCGATATCAGCGACCGCGGAATTGTGCTGACCGGCGGAGGCGCGCTGCTGAAGAGCCTGGACAAGCGCATCCGCGAGGAAACCGGGCTGCCGGTTTCGGTGGCTGATGATCCGCTCGCTTCAGTGGTGCTGGGCACGGGAAAGATGCTCTCCGACTTCAAACTACTGCGCAAGATCAAGATCGATTAACCACCTGCGGTGGGGCAGACGCTCGCTGTTCGCTCGCAGAAGTTTTGTAGCCTTCCAAGTCCGAGAATCCGGATCTGGGGCACCCGCAATCATCCAAGCATTTAACATGGGCCCGCAATCAAGGGAGAAGCTGCGGGTTTTATCGATACGGTCCACGAATGAATGCGGAGGAGGAAGCATGGAGGCGCTGCAGAACGAGTTGCGCCAGTTGCTAATGGAACTGGCTGGGCTTCCGGAGGGCTTTGACGCGAGTGCGGACCTCTACACCGAGCTGGGCGTGGCATCGATGAAGGCGATGGAACTGCTGATGGAGCTTGAGGATCGCTACCAGATCAGTGTGCCGGACGAGGAGTTTATCCAAGCTACATCGCTGCAAGCGCTGGCTGAGATGGTCCAAAAATTGAAAGGGTGACGGCATGTCCACGTCCGACCGCTCACTTCGTTCAGGATTTTTGCGGCAAGTTGCTTTAAGGCCAGATGCTCCCGCTCTGGTTGTGAAGGACCGCGCCTACAGCTATGGTGAACTCGATGCGATAGCGCGGCGATGGGCGGGTGCGGTTGTCGAGCACAAGGGGGGCCCGGCGGAGCGAGTGGGCGTCTTCGGCTCCCGCAGTCTGATTTCCTATGCGGCCGCTTTGGCCGCTCTTTACAGCGGCGCGGCGTTTGTACCTCTGAATCCACGGTTCCCAGCAGATCGCACGCGCGCCATGATTGAGCGTGCCGGCCTGGATGCGATCTTTGTGGACAAGTTGGCTTCAAACCAACTGGCGTCCGTGCTGGGTGGCCTCGATCATCCCCCGCCGGTGTGGCTGCCGGAAGGTGAGAGCGCGGAGTTTCTCTCATCCGTCAAGCCGCTCGGAGAACTGCCCCCGCTGGCCCCCGATCGCGTGGCCTATCTGCTGTTTACCTCGGGAACCACGGGTATCCCCAAGGGCGTGCCGATTATTCACTCCAATGTGCGCGCGCTTGTGGATTGGGCCGCGGACCGATATCAAATCCGGCCAGAGGACCGCTTTTCGCAGACCTTTGATCAGACATTCGATCTCTCGGTATTCGATTTATTTGTGGCCTGGGAAGCGGGAGCCTGCGTGTATGCCATGTCGCCAATCGATCTTCTCGCTCCCGGCGGTTTCATCAACAAGAACCAACTGACCGTGTGGTTCTCAGTCCCTTCCATTCCGGCGCAGATGCGCAAACGCAATCTTTTGCGGCCGGAGACCTTGCCCACGCTGCGCTGGAGCCTCTTCTGCGGCGAGCCGCTGCCGCGGGAAACAGCGGAAAAATGGCAAGAGGCGGCTCCCAATTCGATTGTCGAAAACCTTTACGGACCAACCGAGTTGACCATTGCCTGTACGGTTCATCGCTGGGATCCGGACAGCTCTGCGGAGGTCTGCGTAAACGATATGGTCCCCATCGGAGTACCGTATCCGGGGTTGGCCGCCGTGCTGGTGGACGATGAACTGCGCATCGTCCCCGAGGGTACGCCGGGCGAGCTCTGCCTCTGCGGAGCGCAAACTTCCCCAGGCTACTGGAAGGACCCGATCAAGACTGCCGCACGATTTGTGAAGATCCCCGGCTCCGGGCACCCTGACGCGGTCTTCTATCGCACCGGCGACTTGGCGCGTCAACTTCCCAACGGCGAATATGTCTGCCTGGGGCGCACCGACCACCAGATCAAAGTGCTGGGATTTCGCGTTGAGCTGGGTGAGATTGAGGGCGTTCTGCTTCAAGGCAAGGGCGTGGTGCAGGCGGTTGCCATGGGATGGCCGATGGTGGAAGGCACAGCCAAGGGCATTGTCGCTTTCGTAAGCGGCGCGGCGATCGATACTGCGGGACTGCTGGCCGCCTGCAAGGCTTCTCTGGCCGACTACATGGTGCCCAGCAGAATTCTTCTTGTTGAAGAGATGCCTCTGAACGCCAATGGAAAGGTGGACCGGATGGCTCTCAAGATGCTGCTGGAAAGCGGCCAGCCGGAAGCAGCCTGAGTTTATTCAAAATGCTAGAGTCACTCCAATTTGAGTCCTTTCGCGGCGATTTTGCTTCGCTCGCCGCAGTAATGAAACGTTCCTGGAGCGAATCCCGGAGCCAATCACTTCTCTATGATGAGCCGTTCCTCCGCTCCGCGTTTCAGTACCCTGGATCTAGCTTTGAATTATCACCTGCGCTCTACATCGATGGGTCTCTCGCGGCTTTTGTGGCTGGATTTCCCCGCAATGTTATTCTTGATGGCCGCCCACTGCGTTTGTTGTGCATCACGTTCTGGACAACTGCGGCAGAGTTCAAGGGCAAAGGGTATGGCGCCCGGATCTGGATGGAGATTCTCCGCCGCGCCAGGGAAAACGGGTACGATGGGGCCGTCAATTTCTGTGTGGACGGAGAAATCTCGAACGAGATCGTCCTCAATTGCGGAACGCGGGCTGGGGCCCAGGTTTCTCTGATTTCCAGAGTCAAGTACCTGGCGCAACTGATACGGCCGGTGGTGGTGCGGGAAGCGCCGTCCAATCTCGACACTGTCGACATCTTCCTCCGCGCTGCGTCCAGAATTCCGGCGACTGTAAACCTGCTGCGTGTTTGGTCGCGCGAGGAAGCGGAATGGCAATGTATACGGCGCTGGAACGCGCTCTCTTCAGCCCACGTGAAAACTGCGCGCTGCGGCATTGTCACCGGATACCTCACTGAGTTTGCCGGAGATGCCGCCGCCAAGGCGCTGATTGTGGATGATCTGCTATGGAGTGATCTGGAGAATGAAGAGAGAGTGCCGATGATGAAAAATCTTCTAGCGCAAGGCGCGGATCAAGGAGCGCAAATCGCTGTTGTCCCATTGCTGGGGTATGCGGATACGGATGCGCTGCGCACAGCGGGTTTCCGCCAGTCGCGCAGACTGATGAATCTGTATCTAACCCTGTGGGGAAGCGTGCCACTGCCGCAAAATCTCACATCGATCTATCTGGATGTCTATTAAATTTTCTCCACAACAGCGCCCAGCTTGCGTAACTGACGCGCGGGATTGCCCGCGACCATGGTATTCGCAGGCACGTCGGACATGACGACTGCGCCGGCTACTACGATGCTGTTCTCGCCGAGGGTGACACCGGGCATGATGATGGAGCCCCGGCCGATCCAGACATTATCTTCAATCACGACCGGCTTCACCTCGTCTTCCGCGGTGGGCATACCCTTCATGCGCGCCTCGGGATCCGCCGGGTGCCCCGGAGAATCGAAGATCCACACATCTCCGGCAATTCTGCAGTGGCGTCCGATCGTGACTTTCTTTCCGATTGTGAATGTGCATCCGTGACTAACTCCGGTGTTATCTCCCAGGATTAATGTGGGCTTATCGGAGAAACGTGCGGCAAAAGTAAAACTGCACTTGCCGTCGATGAGCACGTTATCGCCGGCGATGATCTCTCCACGGCCTTGTATCCAGTGAAGAAACACGCCAGTGTGCAGGTTGCGCCCATAGCTGGTGCAATGCGCCTTGAAGAAGGGCTCGCAAAAGAAAACTCTCATGACGAAGTAGTAGATAGAGCGGAGGAGCAGAAACAAGCCGACCAGCGGCAGGGAGAGGAAGCGGGGAATCCGCGGCAGGCCGAAATTTTTGATTGAGTGCCTGGAACCGCGCAGGAGCCTCGGTAGCCAATGATTCGATTGCGCCAAACTCCGGCGGAGTGAACGTCCATCAGCTTCAGTCGTTTGCCTGGGGTCAGTCATGGAAAGACTCCGGAGTTGCATTCTTATCCGTTCTCCGAAAAACTGAAATCAGCAAATACATTCCTCAACGCATACTGCAAGAGTCTGCAAAAGGGAGTTCACGGGCTGATGGTGCTTTGGTTGGACCCAAGCACCATATTATAAGAAACAGTCGTGGCCAAGCCTGCTCTTTGAGCGCCCGGTGCGATGCCGCCCCGTTCGATGCGGCGTATTTCGTGTTACCCGCCAAACTGTACAAAGAATCTCGCCGTGTTGCTACCTTGGCGAGAGAAGAACTGGAAATAACAAACTACGATTGCCGCCAGTATACTGGTATTGCCTGTGTTTTTTGTGTAGTTCCCTCCCGCGGCTTTGGCTTGGCTCATGGAATCGTTTTTTGTCCGTTATCGAAATCTTCTGGTGCTGCTGGCTATTCTGCTGGCGCAGATCATTGGGCTGGCCATGCAGGTGCGCCGCACCGACAGCGGGCGCAACTCGCTTGACCCGAAGGATGCGCCTGGAGTGCGGCTGCTGCGTTTGTGGGCCGATACGGTGGTGACGCCCCCGGAAAAAGCCTTCCATGCATCCAGACTCGGAACAGTTAGCCTGTGGGATGAATACATAGACCTGCGCCACACACGCGAGCAGAATCAGGATTTGCAAAAGACTATCGACCGGCTTCGCCTGGAACAGGCATCGCTGCTCGAAGACGCCAAGCAGGGCGAGCGATTGCAGTCGCTGGTCGACTTCCAACAGAAATACATTTACCGAACACTGGCCGCGCAGGTTATAGGAACCAGCGGCAGCGATTCCTCGCGAGTTTTCTATATCGACAAAGGGGCCGACTACAAGCTGGAGCGCGACATGGCCGTGATTACCCCGGACGGCATCGTGGGCAAAGTGCGCGATGTCTTTCCACATTCCGCGCAAGTGCTGGCCATCAACGACCAGACCAGCGGCGCAGGCGTGATTCTGGAGACGACGCGGATTCGCGGGATTCTGCGCGGAAACGCCGTCGGCCGGCCGCAAATTGTGGGCATTCTTAAAGATGACCGAATCCAGCCGGGAGAAAAGGTATTGACCGCCGGGGGCGACCTGGTTTTCCCGCGCGGTCTGCCGGTGGGAGTGGTAGAAAAGGTTATAACGGACCCCGAGCGCGATGCTTTTATCGACATAATTGTTAAGCCGGCGGCTCATCTTGACCGGCTGGACGAAGTGTTGGTGATTACCTCGACCGAGCCGCGCTTTCCGCCTGAGCAGCTGCAGGACATGGCGACAAGCGAGATGCTGAAAGGCGCGCAGGCGGCGGCCATTGCCGAAGCAAGCAAGGAACAGAAAAAGGCTTCCGAGGTGATGGCGGAGCGGCTGCCGGGATTGACCGATCCCAATGCGCCGGCGGCGAATCCGGCGCCAGGAGCGGCGACAAGCAAGCCCGGACAAGACGCAACTCCAACGGCAGCAACACTGCCGCCGGTTCCCAAGCTGCTTCACCCGCAGCATCCTGACCGCTTTACTCCGAGCGCAGGGTCGCCGCAGGGTGGGGAAAGTTCAGCGCCTGCCAGCCAGGAAAAGAAGCCTGCGCCCAAGACTGGATTAAAGCCTGAATCAAAGGCAGTACAGAAGGCCAATCCCCCGCCGGCCCATGCAGAAGGGAAGACCCAGCCATGAGCTTGCTAGGCGCCGACTATCGCCGCGACATGGGCGTACACAGCTATCCGTTTCTGGTGTATGGGCTGGCGCCTCTGACGGCGCTGGTGCTGCAGGCCTGGCTGCCGCGGCTGGTGAGGGGCTCATGGTTCGATTTGCCGCTGGTGATTACGGTTTATTTCGCTCTGGCCCGCCGTGACCCAATTCAAGGAACGCTGATGGGCGCGGGGATGGGCCTCTTTGAGGATGCGCTCACCCACCATGCCATCGGCGTCAACGGAATTGCAAAGACGGTGGCTGGATTTCTGGCCGGGTCGGTAGGCGTGCGCATTGACGTGGAGAACCACACAATCCGCATGATGGTCACTTTTGTGCTGTCGTTACTATCGAGCGTGATTTATTTTTCAACTTATCACGCTTTGCTTGGGCTGAACCTGGAGTGGAGCTGGCTGGCCGAACTGATGAAGGCAGTCGCGAACTCGTTGATTGCCATGGTGCTGTTTCCGCTGTTGGATAGGACGCGGGTTCGAGATTGAAAGATGAGGGAATAGAGAGTAGGGATAAGGGAATAGGGGTCAAAAGATGTATACCAGCGGAACCACGCGCGGCGAAAAGCTTTCCACTCTGAAGTTGACAGCGGTGCAGTACGGCATTCTGTTGATGATGCTGGCGCTGGTGGCCGGACTGTGGCGGCTGCAGGTGCTGGGAGCGGAGAACTTCCGCCAGCTTGCCGAACAGAACCGCATTCGCAAGGTTCCGGTGATGGCCGGTCGAGGGAAGCTCTTTGACCGCGAAGGCCGGCTGATTGTGGACAATTATCCGTCGGTCTCCTGCTTCCTGGTTCGCGAACAGAATCGCAACGTGGACGCGGATCTACCGCTGATTGCACGCGGGTTAAACCTTGACCTGGAGCAGTTGACCGCTACGCTGCGCCATTACCGGGGCGCACCGGGCTACCAGCCCATCCCCATCAAGAGTGACATCAGCGCCGATGAGCAGGCATTCATCGAAGCCCACCGCAACGAGTTGCCTGAACTGGAAACCATCGACGAAGAGCGGCGACTTTATCCGCGAGATGGATTTGCCGCGCATCTTATCGGGTACGTGGGAGAAGTGAGCGAAGAGGATCTCAACCAATCTCGCTATGCTGCCTATGAACCGGGCGATGTGGTGGGCAAGGCGGGTGTCGAGGAGACCTATGACGAAATCCTGCGGGGGCAGGACGGGTCTCGAGATGTGATTGTGGACAGCCACGGCCGCGAGGTGGGCTATCTGAGAACACAGCACGCCATACCCGGACAGGATCTGAGGCTGACCATCGACATCGACCTGCAACGCACAGCGGAACTGGCACTGGGCACCGCCAGCGGCGCCGTTGTAGCCATGGATCCGCGCAACGGCGAGATACTCGCCATGGTCTCCCACCCCAGTTACGACCCCAACGCATTTGCGGTGCGCATCAACCGGACGGACTGGAACGATCTGGTCACGAATCCAAACCATCCGCTCATGAACAAGGCGATTCAGGACCAGCTTGCGCCGGGATCGACATTCAAGATCATCATGTCCGCGGCAGGGCTGCAGGAGGGCGTGGCCCAGGATATGCACGTGAATTGCGTGGGCGGCGGAACGTTTTATGGGCGCTTTTTCCATTGCGACAGGCACCATGGCGTGCTGAATATCAGCCAGGCCATTCCGCTTTCCTGCGACACTTTCTTTTACACGCTGGCTCAAAAGCTGGGGATTGACACTATCGCCAAATACGCAACCGCCTTTGGCCTGGGGCAGAAGACCGGCATCGACCTGCCCAACGAGATGGCCGGCGTCATGCCTTCCACGCAGTGGGAGATGAAGAATTTCCACCAGAGGTATTACCCCGGCAATACGATTTCAGTGGGCATCGGGCAGGGTGAAACGCAGGTTACTCCTCTGCAACTGGCGCGCGCATTGGGGGGTATCGCGTCGGACGGTCATTTTGTTCGGCCTCATGTGGTGGACCCGGTCGCTAACAAACTCCCCTCGGATTTCGTGCAGGCGATCAAGGACAGCTTCCCCGGTTCGGGAGATAGTGATTTTCCTCTCAACCCCGATACCTGGGCCATCATTACCGACGGCATGGCCGCTGCCACCACCACCGGCACGGCTGGGGCCTCGCATTTGGAAGGCATTGACTTTGCCGGAAAAACCGGCACTGCGCAGGTTGTGGGCGGCGGCGATACGCACACCAAAGGCGGGGCCAAGACTCCGAATTCCTGGTTTGTGGGCATGGTTCCCCGGCGCAATCCGGAGATTGTGATTGCCGTGTTACAGGAACATGGCGACTGGGGCGCGCTCTCAGCCCATATCGCCGCGGAGATCATCACCACTTACGTGAACAAGAAACGCAGGGCCGACCACAACGTCCTCGACGAAGCCAGTCTGAGTAAACCGGTGGAAGTGGGAGCCGTTTGGTCCACACCTGCGCCCTTGGGACACAAGCGCCCCGGCTCACCCGAGCAGATTTCTGTTCTCCACGCCGGACATTTCATGATCAGTCCGGGGCCAATAGCCGGACCCAATGCGGTGGCCAGCACTCAGCATTCTCTGCCGGCGTGGCTGCTTGCAATGCCGCTGCGCATCAAGCAGGAGCCCTACTGATGCGCCGCTTTCTCTCTTTTCGCGATTTCGACTGGGCGCTGCTGAGCATGGTTCTCGCGCTTTGCACCGTCTCGATACTTGAGATTTACTCGGCCACGCTGCACACCAAATACCTTGGCGACCATACCAAGCAGCTCTTTTTTGTCGGGGGCGGCCTTGTGGCGATGTTTCTCTTCGCCAAGATCGACTATCACCGGCTGCTGGACTGGATTCCATGGGTCTACGGCGGCTGCCTGCTTGCGCTGTTGGCAGTCTTGGCGGTGGGACACAAAGCGATGGGCGGGCGCCGGTGGCTCAAGCTGGGCCCCATGCAGTTTCAGCCTTCTGAGTGGGTCAAGCTGATTCTGATTTTGATGATGGCGCGCTATTTTGCCAATCTGGGCGGACGTTCGCTTACCTGGAGGGATATCTTCAAAGCTTTCTTCCTGGTGGGTGTGCCCATGCTGCTGGTGCTCAAGCAGCCCGATCTGGGGACGACGCTTACCTACGCCCCCATTCTGGTTGCAGGGCTCTTTCTGGGCGGCATCAACTTTCGGCAGGCGCTGATTCTCGGCACCTGCGCGCTGGCACTGGTTGCGGGCGTATGGAGCAGCGGCAAGTTGCTCAAACCGTATCAAAAGGCTCGTCTTACCAGCTTTATCAATCCCGACAACGACCCGAGAGGCGCCGGTTACCAGCTTAAACAATCTCTGATCGCTGTCGGTTCCGGAGGGGTGTGGGGCAAGGGCGCAGCCAAAGGAACCCAGACTCAGGGCGACTTTTTGCCAATCCCCCATGCGGACTTCATCTTTGCCGCTTTTGGAGAGGAACACGGATTCGTCGGCGCGCTTTTCGTGCTGCTGCTATACTTTTTCATATTGATGCGTTTGATTCAGAACGCACAAACAGCCGCAGACCTGTCCGGCTCCTTGATTATCATGGGGGTGGTGGCTGTGTTGGCCTTCCAGATTGCGGTCAACGTGGGCATGGTCATCGGGTTTATGCCCGTCACCGGAATCCCTTTACCGTTAATGAGTTACGGCGGATCTTCGGTGTTGTTTACGTTCCTGGCGCTGGGCGTGGCGATGAATGTCCGGATGCGCCGGTTCGTCAACTGAACGGATTTGCAGTTTCACCTCTTGTGTCCCCCCGGGAACAGTCCGGCCCACAAGAACAGGATTTTTTGAAGATTTATTGCCGGCCTGATCCGAGTGGATCGCGCGCCCGGCAGGACAAGGGTTCATGGGCACGCAGAGACGGGATAACCGGTTCTCCCCAGCGACGAAGACCTGTCGCCGGGGGCTCCGGTGCCGTTGGCAGCGTACAAGTTGCACCGGACGCACGAAAGAGTTGGGAAAAGCAGCTCCCGATTCCATCGTGCGACAGTATTGTAAAAACGCCAATGGTGGAACGGCCCCGCCGGGTTTTCCGGAGTGGTTGGCCACAAAATCTCTGCAAATGGGTTACCGTAGCGTACAGCTCGTTCAGTTTGTACTGCTTGTTCGGCTTGTTCGGTTTGTTCAGATAGACCTTCGCCACGGATCGCCGCCCTTCGGGACCGGACCTGGCGCGGAAACCGGCACACCAGCGATTTACGGATCATCCCTTCCGCACATTCCCTCCCCTTCCGGCCTTGCGCGTCTCCATCTGATCTTGCCGCGGGTCCCAGCTGGCTGACGCCGCTGGGCGGAAAGGTACGATGGCAAAGGAAATTTGTATCTCCAGCACGCCGCACGAAACGCGGCTTGCAATTCTTGAAGACGATCAACTCGCGGAAATCTATTACGAACGCGAAAACGAATACACCCTCGCCGGGCCGATTTACAACGGCCGTGTTACGCGCGTCCTGCCTGGTATGCAGTCTGCTTTTGTGGACGTTGGCCTGGAGCGCGATGCCTTCCTCTATGTGACCGACTTCATGGAGCTTGAGGACTCGGAAGAGACCGACGAACTGGAAAAGGCGGCATCCACGGGCGCCAACCAGCCTCCCCGCGAGGTTCGGCACACCGGCGGCAAAGAACCGGCGCAGGAGCGGAGTCAGGATCGGGGCAGTCGCACGAGCCAGAAGCCTGAGCAGAAGCAAGAGCCGCGTCAGGAGCGACCGGCAAGAGATCGCCAATTGACGGTTGAGGCGCTGCCTGAGACTGAACCGGCTATATTGCCTGCATCGGGTTCGGTTTCGATTTCAGAACAGGACGAAGCGAGCGAAGAGGGCTTCGGTGCTCCCGGCGCGAAACGCTGGCGCGGACGCAGACGGCGCCGCGGTGGCCGTGGAGGCGCTGAAGCAACCGCTAGCCAGCCGGAGACCACAAAAGCTCCAACAGCCTACGTGGAAGAGATCACAGAAACCGGGCCGGAAGTTGCCCCTCAGATTAATGCGACCGGGACCACCGCGGACCGGTCTTCCCAATCGAAGTGGGCGACTTCGGCGCCTGCGCCCGCATCTCGCGGCGACCACGCTCCATCTTCCGCTCCAGCTCCATTCGTCCTTCCCGGCGAGTCTTTGTCGAAATACGGAGGCGCACCGGGAGAACGCGCGCAGACTGAGGATACGTCCAAGCCTGCTGCGCCCGCCCGGCCGGAGAGCAGCTTCAAGCCGGCGACGCTGATCAGCGCACCCATCGAATGGGACGGTAGCGGCCTGTTGCCCGGCGAATCGCTCTCCAAGCACCGCAATCGTCAAGACGAGGAAGATCGGCCTGCCGCGCAAGTGGAGACCGAGCCGCAGAACCTCCAGGACGTCGCGCCGGAAGCCGGCAATTTCGCTCCGAATGTTATTGAGGAGCTAGGTTTCATCGAAGAGGTCACAGAGTCTGGCCCGGATACTGCCTCTTTGCCTCTGGCTGCCTCGGCAGAGCAGTTACCGGCCGCCGCAGCCATAGAAGATTACGTTGTGGAAGAGGAACCTGTCGAGGAAGAAGAACCCCTCGAAGAGGATGAGTTCGAGGAGACGACTGAGACGGCATTCGAGGCGGACGATCCGGAGG
>JBAPYY010000141.1:0-1940 GCA_049284975.1 Occallatibacter sp. | reverse complement strand
GGTGCAGGCCATCCTCCAGGGCGGCGATGTCGACAAGACTGTTGACGCGATGGTGGACGGAACCAAGCTCGCCGATCCCGCAGTCCGCAAAGCGCTCGTCGATGGCGGAGAGGCAGCCGTGGCTGCGTCCACTGATCCCATGATCGTGGCCGCGCGCCGCGTTGACCCCATCGTCCGCGAAACCACCCGCCGCATCAAAGACACTATCGAAAGCGTGCTCACCCCGGCCGGAGAAAAGCTGGGCAAGGCCCGCTTTCTGGTCTATGGCAAAGACGCCTATCCCGACGCCACCTTCACACTGCGGCTGAGCTACGGCTCGGTCAAGGGCTATCCCTACAACGGCACCATCGCACCGCCCTTCACCACCTTCTACGGCCTATACGACCGCGCGGCCAGCTTCAGCAATCAGCCGCCTTTCGACCTGACACCCAAAGAATCCGCTGCTCTCACGAAAGTCGATCTCGCCACTCCCTTTGATTTCGTCACAACCAACGACATCATCGGAGGCAACTCCGGCTCGCCCGTCATCAATCGTGACGGCGAATTGGTCGGCCTGGTCTTCGACGGAGATATCGAATCCATGGCCGGGGATTTTGAATATGACGGAACCCGGAACCGCACCGTCGCGGTCCACTCCGCTGGAATGATAGAAGGCCTGCGCAAGTTTTACGGCGTCAACGCCCTCGCCGACGAACTGGAAGGCAAAAAGTAGAGTGTGTTTCAAAGAAGCCGCATTGTTTCAGGGCAGGGATTCAACGCCTGCCCTGTGCAAAGCATACGCGCACCAAAGGATACTGGCTTTGTGTCAGAGCACGGCTTCAGAGGCTGCGGAAAAACTCATTGTGTTGAAAGGGCGCGACTTCAGTCGTGCCGCAAACTCACCAAAACGAGGGCGGGCTTTAGCCCCTGAGGGAACGCGGCCTTCGCAAAAACTTATTCAAGGTCTAGCGATAAGAAAGACCCCCGGCAACAACCCGGGGGCCTTTCTTCCGGCTAAGTGGTATTTTTAATAGAGCGGAAGCGTGGCCGAGTGGTTGATGGCTCCGGTCTTGAAAACCGGCATACCTGAAAGGGTATCAGGGGTTCGAATCCCTTCGCTTCCGCCATTAACTTATTCTTAAAAATCACTTACACTTTCGCTCGCCGTCGGCCAATCAAAAGAAACACCCCAGCGCCAGCCACGCATATCCATCCGAGCAGATCCCCAATGCGCGTGTAAAGAGTCGGCACTGGCTCAGAGACGGTCACTCTTGCCAGCAGAGAACTGCCGGGCATCTCGCTGCTCCTGCGCTCCGCCGGTATCCGGCCATACGCATCGCTTACAGTCAGCAAGCCCTCACGCGATGCACGGACGACTGTATAGCCGTTTTCAACTCCTCGCATCGTGGTGATCCGAGACGCCAGCCAGCCATCCAGATAATCGAAGTCCCAGGCGGGCACCAGCATTACTGCCGCGTGGCGCTCGCCATAGGCACGGCCGAATGAGGCAAAATGCATATCCTTGCAAATGGCGAGGCCGCACGCATGTCCGTCGATGGAGACGACGGAATAATCCGTGCCGGAAGCATATCTTTCGTGCCGCTCAGGCGGAGCCATGTGGTGCTTTTGATAGCTCGCGGCAAGCGCGCCATCGGGCGAGAAGAGCCATGCCCAATTTGTGGGGTTTTTGCCGTCGTAGATTCCCACGCTCACTTCCAGCCAGACGTGGTTTTGCAGTGCCACAGCGCTGAAGTGCTGCTGCCATTCGAAAACTTTCGCCGGCGTAATGAACGCGATCTTTTCCGGCAGAACAATCACGTGCGCGCCTTGACCCGCAAGCACCGTCACATTTTTGTCATACTCCGCGAGAATATTCGAGACATACGATGCCGACGCCCTGAGCCCAATCGAGTCATCAATCGATACCACGCCAAACGTAGTCTCTGCGCCCGTCACAGGGT
>JBAPYY010000140.1:0-1911 GCA_049284975.1 Occallatibacter sp. | reverse complement strand
GCCTCCGGGCCAACGGTGGGTTTCAATTGAGAGGATTCCCAACGGTAGATGTGCTCGGTCGAAGTAGTGGATTCAATGGGCTTGCTGGCCGGACTCCAGACATTGACAGAGATGTCTTTGGGTATGCGCAGCTCGATAATCTGAGAGAGGACGACGGCGTCGGAGAAGAAGGATTCTTCTCCCCAAAACTGGCCTGGAGCCTCGGGCTTGGTGCGGACGAATTTCGCCTGCCATTCAAGACGATCTCCCGCGCGAAGATTGCGCACCGGAATTTGCAATTCCTTGAGATCGCTATAGAACGGAGCCGCAGTTGTGACTGCGGCGGGCATTTCAATGGCTTCGGTTACAGGGGTCTCGGTGATGGCGCCATCGGGGCGTCGGACGCGGACATAAGCCAGCTCGACGTGTTCGGAACTGCTGGCATAGGGTAGACCCAGGACACCAAGTTGGCGGACGGCGGCGTCGGATTGGACGCGAGCTATAACTGTGAACTGGCGCACACCGGTGCCGTCTGCGGCCATGGTGTAGACGTGTTCGAGCTTCTCGATGACCATGGGTTCCGCGGAGTAATCGCCGGGGATCGCAGGCTTCGTGGCAACGGGTGCAACCGGTGTAGCAGCCGCGGGAGCGGCAGTAACCGAGTGAGTCTTGCTGGCCGGATCCGGCTGAGCATAAATTCCGGCGCAGACTGTCGTACTTGCAAGCAATAGAAACGGGACTAACTTACCGTTCTTCATGTTGCTGTAAGTCTACTACTCGACAGCAGAGACTTCCGTTTCTCTCAAGCCAATTAATCTCGGGATTCGCTGAACAGGCGGACCAGTTGCGTTACCCGGTCGGCGTCTTTCTAGCCGAGGCTCTGGAACTGAACTTTTCCATTGCCGTCTGGGTTGGGCGACCGCTTTTCCTGAATCCGCGATTTGAACTTATCGGGGAGTGGGAGGGTGGCTCGCGTCTCAGTGGTTATCGGCCTTGGGGCTTCCAAGAAATGCGTGCCGGGCGGGCTTGCCCGAAGCCTGCCAAACCTTCAATGTTTCATAAACGATCGTGGTCCCATAGGTGACTGCGATCCACACAACAACCGCCTCAATCGGTAATCCCGCCCATGCGCCTATAGACAGGCCCATCATTTCTCGCTGCTGATAACCCCACCAGCCGTAGGGCACCGCCAGCGTTGCCTCCCAGAACATGCTGATCAGCAGGATCATGAACACGGTCAGGCTGAAAGCCCGCCAATTGATAAACCGCCGCACAGTTGGGAAAAGGCTGGCCGAAGGAACCATGCCGCCAAGTATCAGTACGGTGAAGTAACCTGGGAAGCCATCAGGGAACGGCGAGTGCAATTTCTTATAGAGAATGGCCGCCACGATCAACGCCAGTCCTGCCAACAGCGAGGCTGGGTGGAACTTGAGCAGGCGGCGGAATTGTTTGGCTTCACCGGCGTAGTCCCGCACGCTGTAGGCAGCCAACCAGTATTCGCCGAGCCACACATAGGTCAACAGGATCGCAAGGAACCCGGCGAAGTAGAAAACATATTCCTCCACTGGAACATTACCGCCTATGGCTGGAGCGCCGATGCCCACCGTTGCCCCGGCGTTGGGATAAACAAAAAAGCGGTTGGCAAAGAAGAAGTCAAGGCCGCACCCGATGGGAACCAGAATCCAGAGCGTCCGCCAGAAAGCGCGCCGCGGAATCCGCACCCGCTCGCTGGGCAGAAACCAGCCTCCGATTACCAAGACCGGGACCACAAACAACAGCAGGCTCCAACTGTAGCCAAATGGCGTGGGGTTTGTACCGGGGATTTGCGCGACCGCTGCGACATGCACGGTGTGAAGGGTGATGCCGGCCGGGACCGCAATCATCGCAAGCATAGCCACGACAATCCATGCGCTCAGCTTCGGACTTGGAGCT
>JBAPYY010000139.1:0-3028 GCA_049284975.1 Occallatibacter sp. | reverse complement strand
CCTTGGTCGTAGGCAAAAAGCAACTTACGGCGCAGATCATCTCCAAGGGGTTTCCCCATGTCTGTGTTCGCCGCAGAGTCTCGCCAAGAACAGTCTACACTAATTACTAAAATGCTCTAGTTGCGCGGCTGCTCGAACGTAACCTGAAGGCGCGATATGTTCGCGAATACTTCATTCCCTTCCGAATGATGCCGGACCGCATGGAACAAGTGCGCAATCAGTTAAAGCCGCTAGCCACAACACCCGTCAATCGCGACTTCTCGCCCATCGCCTACTACTTCGATGTCGATTTGTGGAGCGCGCAGTTCAAGCCGGCGTACGCGGCGTGGTTGCGGGCCGCGGCGCGTGTAGATTTCAGAATCGTTCTTGGTGCGGTTCTTGTTGTTCTATTTTCAACGGCAGCGCTTTTCGGGTTTGCGCCTGCACGCGAACAGCGCTCCCGCGCGGCTGCCGCCTGTTGCATGGCTGCAACAGGATTCACGCTGATGGCGCTCGAAATCTTTTTGCTGCTCGCGTTTCAATCCATCTATGGTTACGTGTATACCCAACTCGCTATTTTGATCGCCCTTTGCATGGCCGGCATTGCCATGGGAAGCTGGCTCTCGACGCGCCGGCTTCATCGTGACGGTCATTCCGTGTGTCGCGGCCTCGCGTCCACGCAATTCCTTCTTGCTTTGTCAGCGCCCGCGCTAATGCTGTTGGTCAGCTTGCTTGCGGAAGTCTCCGGTATGGCGGAGAACTGGCTTGGTGCCCAGTGCGTCTTTCCTGCTCTGGCAGCGCTCTCGGGCATCCTGGGCGGCTACCAGTTTCCCATGGCGACCGAAGTCTACCTCCAAGGCAGCAAAAATCAGCGAAATCTCGGCGCTCTCTATTCCATTGATCTGTTGGGTGGTTGCGCGGGCGCGCTTGCGCTCAGCGGCTATCTCATCCCTGTCTTCGGATTCTGGAAGACCGCATGGCTCTGCGCGGCGGTGAATCTGGCGCCTGCATTGCTGGCTTGCGGGCAGAGAGCGGCAGGGAAGAGAATGGAACCGTGCGAACAGGGATGCGATTTACGGCGGTAGCGGCTGTAGTGCTGGGTGTTTGTCTGGCGGGGACAGCGCAATATCAGGACAAGGACACGCGCGGCGTGGCCAAAACTTCAGCAACAGCCCCTCAACCGGACGCGCGCATCGACATCAATCACGCCAGCGTAGATGAGTTGCTGAAGGTTCCCGGCATGACGCGCAGTTGGGCCGGTCGCATTGTTCGCTTCCGGCCTTACCGCACCAAGCAAGACCTGGTTGAGCACGGCGTGGTGACCAGCCAGGTTTACGACCGCATTAAAGATTATGTAATTGCACACCGTGAAGCGAAGTAATTGCACTTAAACCCAGGTCTCAGAAACGAGACCTGGGCCACACATTTTGTGGTTCAACCTTGATAGGTTTGTCCGCCACTACGCCTCGGCTTGCTCCGGCTCCGGTGCGTCGCCGCGCCTGAGCAGACGACTCAGAATCACGTAGAGCACCGGAATAAAGAACAGGTTGAGAACTGTAGAAAGCAACATACCGCCGACAACGGTGGTGCCGACAGACCGGCGGCCCAGCGCGCCCGCGCCAGTGGCGAAGACCAGCGGAAGAACGCCGAGGATAAAGGCGAACGAGGTCATAAGAATTGGCCGCAAACGCAACTCGCCTGCCTCGGCTGCTGCATCGGCGATGGAGCGTCCCTTCTTGCGAAGCTGCTCGGCAAACTCGACGATCAGAATTGAGTTTTTCGCCGAGAGGCCGATGAGCATGACCAATCCAATCTGGCAATAAACATCGTTGGCGAGGCCGCGGAAGGCTACCAGGCCCAGCGCGCCGAGCACCGCCATGGGCACGGCAAGAAGAATGATGAAGGGCAGCGCGAAGCTCTCGTATTGCGCCGAGAGGGTAAGATAGACGACCAGTAGGCCCAGGCCGAAGATGATGAGCGCCTTGCCGCTGGACTCGATTTCGTCGAGCGTCAGTCCGGTCCACTCGAATTTCATGCCGGGCATCATGGTTTTGTTGGCCAGGTCTTCCATGGCAGCGAGTCCCTGACCCGAGCTGTAGCCTGGAGCGGCAGAGCCATCGATTTCAACTGCACGGAAGAGGTTGTAGTGGGTGATGACGGGCGGGCCTGAACTCTCGGTAACTCTGGCGAGGTTGTCGAGCGGCACCATCTGTCCCGAGTCGGAGCGCACGTAGTAGCTGTGCAGATCGCTACCTGACATGCGGAAGGGCTGATCCGCCTGGACAAAGACGCGATAGGTGCGGTTGTTGTAGTCGAAATCGTTAATGTATTCCGAGCCCATGAAGACGCCGAGAGTTGTGGTGATCTGCGAAAGCGGCACGCTCATCGCCTTGGCTTTTTCGCGATCGATGTTGACCAGCACCTGTGGGTCATTGGCGGAGAAGGTGGTCAGCAAGTTGGTGACGTCTTTGCGCTGGCGGCTCGCGCCCACAATCTGGTGAGCCACGCGGTCGAGGTCGCTGAGGGTGTTGCCACCTTGATCCTGAAGCATGAACTGAAAACCGCCAAAGCTCCCGACACCTGAAACAGCAGGAGGCTCGAACATGGCCACCAGGCCGCCATTGGGCGCGAACATAAGGCTCATCAGCTTGGGCGAGAGGTCGGCTACGATGTCTGCGGAGGAATGACCCTTGCTGCGCCGTTGATCAGAGGGGGTGGTCGCGACAAACATCAAACCGGAATTGGAAGCAGCTCCGGAAAAGCTGAATCCCATTACCGAGAATGCCCCGGCAATGTCGTGATTCTGGCTGATGATGGCCTCAGCGCGACTGGCCAGCGCAGTGGTGTATGTTAGCGAAGATCCCGGCGGCGCCTGCACGATGACCATCAGGTAGCCCTGGTCTTCCTGTGGAATGAAGCCAGTGGGAACGTGCTGGTAAGTCCACACAGTCGCGCCAAGTCCGGCGAAGAACACAACAAGCAGCGCATAGCGGAAGCGCAGCGCGACGTGAATCGATTTGGCGTAGGAACTTGACAGCCAACTGATCTG
>JBAPYY010000138.1:0-1593 GCA_049284975.1 Occallatibacter sp. | reverse complement strand
GATGAACACAAGTCGACAGTCATGGAACACATTGCGCGTGACCACGTTCGCTGCCAATCAGAATCTTCCAACGCAACGGCGCAGAATAAATCCGCATCGTTCGTTGTGTTCATCTTTTTTCTTCCTCCCTTGGTCGAACCTGTCCGCAAAGCGTTTTCAAGTGAGATCAAAGTATCAGTGGGCTATAACTCCTGCCAGAGAACCATGGTCTTGCTCTTGCTTCATCCGCGCTTTGTAAACCGGCGTCAGCCAATTCAAATAAGTCCGCAAATGTCCCCGCGTCGCATCGAAGTACAGCTGTTGCACTTCGCGCGTAATCGCGCCTATCTTTCCATCTTTCACTCGCCGATGATCGACCTGCGTCACGGGCGAAACTCCCACCGCCGTGCCGGTGAAGAACAGCTCGTCGCAGATATATAACTCGCTGCGGTCGATGGGGCGCTCCACTACTTCGACTCCCATTTCCCGCTGCGCCAGCTCCATTATTGCGTCGCGAGTGATGCCTTCCAGCACGTTCTCGGTTACCGGAGGCGTAATAAGCTTTCCTTTTCGCACCATGAAGATGTTGCACGACGAGCCCTCGGCAACATGGCCGGCGTCGTTCAGGAAGATGGCTTCGTCGAAACCGCAGCGATGTGCGTCGTCACTGGCGAGCGCGCTGTTCACGTACGCTCCGCAGATCTTGCCCCGCGCCGGAATCGCATTGTCATCAATGCGCCGCCATGAGCTGACGCCCGCATGAACTCCGCCTTCCTTGGCCAGATAGTCGCCAAAAGGAAGCGCAATCAGCGCAAAGGCATTCTGGTCGTCGTAGCTTATGCCCACGCGCTCGGCGCTCTTGTAAGCCAGCGGCCGAACATAGGCGTTTGTCCGATAGCCATTTCGACGCATCAGCTCAAGGGTGATTTCGGTTAACTCCTCGGGTGAGAGCGGAACATCAATCCGCAGAAAACCGCAGTTCTGCTTCCACCGTTCATAGTGCTCCACAGGGCGCATTACAAACAGTTCCTGCTGCGCTTCATCCCAGTGCGCACGAATCCCTTCAAACACACCCGTTCCATAGTGCAGAGCGTGAGTCAGAATCCCTACGCGCGCATCGGCCAGCGGCATATAACGCCCGTCGAAATACACAATCATATTTGGGTCTCCATCAGCACGCATTGCACACCTCCCGGCATGAATCTTTGTAGAGCGCGCGTCCCTTCGCAATCGCGCGCCCGTTCAACTCCATCCAGCGAGGACTTTTCACCAGCCGCTTGAATGCCGCTTCAATATTCACGCCTTGCAAAACTCCGGCGATCTCCAGCAGCGCTCCCAGCATCACCATGTTGCAGGCTCGCGCGTCTCCCAACTCGTCTGCCACTTGCGTGAAAGGGCACGCCAGCACGTGGACGTCTTCTTGCTCGCAATCGGCCGGGTACTCCACGCCGTTGTAAAGAATCCACCCACCCGCCGGCACGCTCTTATAAAACTTCCTGAGCGAAGGCTCATTCATTGCAACGAGCACATTAGGGTTCGTCACCATCGGAGAATCGATAGCATTTCTCGAAAGACGAACGTGGCAGTTCGAAGTGCCAGATCGCATCTCAGGAC
>JBAPYY010000137.1:0-1661 GCA_049284975.1 Occallatibacter sp. | reverse complement strand
CAATTGGAGCGGGCGAGGGCGACTAAATCTCCGGAGCCGTGCCAGGGGACAAAGGAAACCTGTGGCGGCTGGGCGGGTGTGACGCTGAAGTCGCAAAACGCAGGCAGAAAACGCGTGAGGCCTACTTTGGCGTGACGGTCGGCGGATGGGGCGAGTTGAGCGAGAGCGAAGCGGGGATAAGGCTCTGAGCTGCCGGCGAGGGCGGCGAGGACCGGCGCGGCGAAGAGTAGAAAAGTGACGGCGGTGGAAACGGGATTGCCGGGAAGTCCGAAGAAGGGGAGCGGCGATGAAACGGGGCGTGGCAAATCGCCAAAGACGGTCGGCTTGCCGGGTTGGATGCGGACGCCGGTGAAGTGAAAGCGAGCTCCGATGCGGGCAAGTGCTGGTTCGACGAGATCGAACTTGCCGGCGGAGACACCGCCGGAGATGAGCAGGAGATCTGCCGTGGCGGCTTGGGCAAGGGCAGAGTCGAGCGCAGACGCGTTGTCGGCTGCGGTGGGCAAGACCCAGGGATCGCCACCGGCGGCAGCCACTAGAGCGGCGAGCATGGGCGCATTGGAGTTGCGAATCTGGCCGGGTGCGGGCGATGACGCGACGGGAACAAGCTCATCGCCGGTGGTGAGGATGGCGACGCGAGGCCGGACAAAAACTTCGAGAGACGCGTAGCCGCAGGCGGCGGCGAGAGCGATTTGGCCGGAGTGAAGCGCGCTTCCGGCGGGAAGAAGTTCATCGCCCGCTCGGGCCTGCGAGCCCTGGGCAACAATGTTTTCGCCCGGCTTGATGGAGCGGGGCGGGAGCAGGCAGATTTTATTGGCTCCAGATGCGTCGACGTGTTCGAGCATGATGACCGCGTCCGCTCCTGTGGGAACTGGAGCGCCGGTCATGATTTCCCAAACAGAATTGGGCGTGAGCGGGCCGGAAGGAGCCTGACCGGCTCGGATTGCGCCAGCGAGGGTCAACGGTTTGTGGGCGGAGGCCTCGGCAGCGCGGCATGCGTAGCCATCACGAGTGGAGCGGACAAAAGGAGGCTGATCGCTGTCGGCGGAGATAGGCTGCGCGAGGATGCGGCCTGAAGCGTGACTGAGTTCCACGCGCTCGCGAATCGGATGACGGCTCAACGACTGAGCGTAAGCGGCAACCAGCGCAGCGGCCTGGTCGTAATCAGGCAAAGCAGAGATCATGGAATGGATTGTAGAGGGTTTGGCACGGATGCGATTGCAGAAAGTGTGCAGAGACGCGAAAGGCGCCCCCGGATGCAGGGAGCGCCTTTCGGCAAGCAGAAGAATGCTGCGCTATTTGCCGGACTTGCCTGGCTTGGGCGCCTTGTAGCCGGAGTCGATCTTCTGTCCAGCCTGGGCCAGAATGCCCTTCGCGTCGTTGGCATAGGGGCCGGTGGGCGCCAACGTCAAATACTGCTGGAAGGCCTCTGCGCACCCCGCTGGCAACACGATCATGTGCGTCTTGTCATCGATGGTGGCTTTTTGCACGAGCCCCTGACCCTTGAGATAGTAAAGGAGCGCCTGGCTGGGATCGACCTTGATGGCCTCGTCAGCGGCTGCAACCTGGGCGTCGGCATTGCCTGTCTGGTAGAAGATTACGGCTTCGTTCCTGAGATAAAAGCCGGCTTGCGTCGGGTTGATTTTGGCAGCTGCGTCGTAGGC
>JBAPYY010000136.1:0-6978 GCA_049284975.1 Occallatibacter sp. | reverse complement strand
GGGTCAACATGCTCCTGCATCATCGAGTAGCCTGCATATACCGCCAGAACCGGTTCGATCTTCAGGTCCTCGCACCAGTCCAGAAACTCGAGCAGGCCCATGCCGTCAGACGAGCGATAGTGCCAGGGGCTGGGATGAGTGGGCCGGTCCACGAGTGGTCCAATCGTTTTTTTCCACTGGAAACGCTCGGAGATATGGTCGCCCTCCAGGTAGTTGCCGCCCGGCAGACGCAGGAATTTTGGGTCCATGGCCGTCAGCTTCTCCATCAGGTCGATGCGGTTGCCGTTCGCGCGGTCGTGATAAGTCGGAGGAAAGAGCGAGATCAGATCGAACCAGACCGTCGCGGGCCGCGGAATTGTCAGGATCAAATGATAGTTCGCTGTGACTGGCGCCTGCGCGGTCTTTAGGGTAAAGGTATACTGCTTCCAGTCGTTGGTCAGGCCGGTGACGGTCGCGCTCGCCGCCGTTACGCCCGTCTCATCGTTCACAAGCATGACGGTAATCGGGACCCCAAAGCTGTCGATTCTCGCGTAGAACGATCCGCTGTAGGAGGTTTGGGGCCGCACCGGAATCCCCCAAAAGCCATCGTTTTGCACGCCGGCCGGCGCAGCTTCCGTCGCCGACGCCACGCTGACCTTAAGGCTTCGCGGGAGAGCAGCGCTCGGTCCTGTCGTTTGGTCCACAGAGACATCAGCTACGGAGTTCCCGCGCGCTACCAGGGTCCAGTGGGCAAGCGCCTGCCAGTCGCTGCCGATCGTGCGGTCGCGGACCAGCTCAGCGTAAAGCCCGCCGTCGTAAGAGAAATTGATTTCCTCGGTCATTAGGCCGTAAAGTGTGGGGCTGACCTTGGCGATGGGATGATCCACCTGAATGGCAAGGGAAGGCGACTGGGAAACCAGCCTCAAGGACAGTGTGAGAGCGGCGAGTAGAGCGAATGCAGCGAATCGTTTACACATACGGAAAACCATTTTAGGGCGGAAATCAGTGTTTGGCAATAAGATAACGTTTCCTGGTTTCCGCGCCCAACACCTCAGAATGCCAAGCAAGGACGTCTATCAGACGTGCGTCGCATTCTTTGCACCGGCCTTGAAGTTGTAAGTTACACCGGAGGCCAGCGCATGTCGTTCTGCGTGTTGGCACGAAGTCGGCCTCCAGCAGGCGAATGCCGAGGCTCCTGGCGAGGTACCGGTTCAGGCCAGCACCGGCCTGAAAAGCAAACAAGTTGGCTTCCTAGTGAGAGCAGCGTTCGCCGGATAGAAGCCATCGAAGCCTTGCACCTCGCCGATCAACCCTTGAGCGAATATCTACAACCGACGCTTGGCAGCCGCGCTGGCATGGCCATTCCAAGCGGCAAAGGTTACGGTCATACTGGCCGAGATCTTCGACTGAGCAATCGGTTTCTGGGTTTGCTGGGCCCAACCTGCAGGCCCAGCAAATATCACACGCCTGCAGGAAGCGCCTTTCCTCGAATCGAACAACGCATCCCAGCTTTCCTCATTACTCAACCGTTAAGGTAACGTTGGATGTGTGCGACAGCGTACCCGAAGTTGCTGTCACGACCACTGTATAGCTCTGTGGCTGTCCGATTTGCCCGATGCAACCGTTCAGTCCGACCACGGCAGCCATGCCCGCGATGAGCAACAGCAGAATCGGCAGAGTACGGCCGAAGCGCTTACCCGCCCTGCGCAGCTTGCCAACGAAAGGCAGCAGCAACAACGCGAGCGAAATGCCTGCCAGCCTTGAAGCCTGCCACCCGCCTGTGTTCGGCGAATTCTGTGATGTTGTCTTCGCCGTCTGGATGGTCAAGGTCACAGTGGTCGCGGCAGCGCCGGCAGCGATAGTGGCTGACGGCGAGAAGGTGCCGGTGGCTTCCGGCGGCAAGCCGCTTACCGTGAGGTTGATGGCCGTCGGGAAGCTGGTAGCAGGGCTTTGTGGGCTCACTGAGAACGTGTACTGGCCCGAGGCGCCGGGCAGCACCGTAAGCATGGCGTTTTGCGCGGTAACCGTGAAGTCAGTCACCGCTTCTGTGAGCGTGCCGCTGGAAGACCCGGTGAAATCTGGGTCATCCGAGTAGGTTGCTGTGATCGAGTGCGTGGCCGGCGTAGTGCTCGTGTAGCTGACCGCGCAGGTTGCCAGGGCCACGCCGGTGGTGGAGTTGTAAGCACCGAGCGTCGCTGCCGAGCAAGCCGTAATCGGCGCACCCCCGTCAAAGAACATCACCGTGCCAGTTGGCCCGGCAATCGTTGTCGAAGACGGAGCGGTTGCAAAGCCCACGGCGGCCGTATAGGTGACTGTGTCCTGAACGAATACCGGATTAACGGTGGGGCTCACAGTGGTCGCCGAAGCCGTCCTGTTCACTTGGATTTGTACTGTCGTCGTTGGCGTCGTGTAGTCGGTCGTATCCGTGGGAGCGAAGCTAACCGAGAGGGTTTGGCTCCCCCCCGTCAGCACCGTACCTGACACCGGTGAATAGGTGAACGTGCCCGGCAGGCTGGCTCCGGTCACGCCGGTTGCACTGGCGTCAAGCTGCGTTCCGTTCAGCGCCGTACCGTACGTAATGGCCGCTGGTGTTGTCCAGGTGATCGTTGGCTTGGCGCGGCTCACGGTAAAGCTCGTTGGCGCGGAAGTCGTCGTCGAAGCATAACCGTTGGTGCTGCTATAGGCGGCAGAGATCGTGTGAGCTCCACCGCTGAGCCCCAGCAGTGAAGCTGAAGCTACGCCGCTGCTGTTGACTGTGCCACTGATAGTTGTCGTGCTGTCGAGGGTAAATTCAACACTGCCCTGCGGTACTGGCGTCCCGCCCGTGACGGTAGCGTAGACCGTAACGGATTGTCCGTAGACGGGAGCAGCAGGCGCGAATGAACTGATTGAAATTCCAGCCGTTGGCGCGCTCGCTGGTCCGGTGAGTGTAAGTTGGATCAATGACGGCGTAGAGAGACTGGCGTTCTCTTGGTTGCCGTTGAAGGTTACGGAATCAGTGGATGTAAGGAAGGTGGTTGGCGTGTAGCTGGCCGTCATTGCGCAGGCGCCGCCAATGGCGATAGCAGAAGGAATGCCTCCGCTCACTGTGCAATCAGTGGAAGCAGTTGCGGCCAGGCCGTAGTCTGTCGTATCGCTCTGGTTGAGCGAAGTGAGCGACAACGTCTGGTTCCCGGACTCAAGCACCGAGACGGCCGTTGGCGAAGCGCTGGCGCCCGCATACTGCACATAGCCCTGGGTGCGGATGAGTTCGAGAACACCGCCGCCGGAACCAGTGTAGAGATTTCCGGCCGAGTCTATTGTGAGAGCCGAAGGCGCAAGGCTAGCCACTGTGAATGACAAACTGTGGCTGCTGGCCGGTACGGCAAGGATGTCCGCCGCATCAGCGATGAGCAGGTTGCCTGCCGCATCTGTGACAACAGCCGTAGGTGCAGTGGCCGAGGTCGTCACAGTGGTTTGCGTCCCGCTCGGATTAAAGCGATAAACGGCTGGCGCGCCCGGATCTGCGACCAGTAGATTTCCAGAAGGATCGATGGTCAGGCCCTTGGGTGCAGACAGGTTTGTTAGATTCAGGTTCCGCTCGACGCCGGTGATGGGGTTGATCTGATAGACAGCCTTCGCTGAGGAATCGGAGACATAAAGGTTGTTGAGCGCATCAATGGCCAAACCGGCGGGGGCGGTGAAGGTGAACGGCAAAGTCGAAACCGCACCCGTTGTCGCAATCTGCGTAATCAGCCCCGTGGAAGTGTCGGCCGCGTATATGTAGCCACGGGGATCAACCGCGACGGCGCCCGGTGAAGTGAGCGTAGCCAGCGTGGCGCCTGTTGCGCTGGTTCCTTGAGTAAGAGCGCTTGGTGCGAAACGCAAAACCTTCTTGCTGGTGGCGTCGGATACATAGACGTTGCCTGCACTGTCAATAGCCAGACCGGCGATGCTCAGGCCTGTACCAAAGCTGACTTGGCTAGCGGGATCAATCGTCGCTCCGGCGCCGAGTCCGGTTCCGGTCAGCGCAAAGTTTGCCAGGTATCCGAGAGAGCTGTTTACCGTCAGCGGCGTAGAGCGCGCGCCGGGAACCGCCGGCGTAAAGCTGGAGGTAAACAAGCAATCGCTGGTGCTGTCCCCGTTCGGAGTGCCGCAATTGGCTGTTCCCAGTTTCCACTCGCTCGATGAATAGGCCAGTGGATTGCTGGCGGCTGTTGTATCGCCTGCGCCGAAGTGAAGCATAACCGGCAGAGCAGCAGTGGCTCCAGTTGAAGTCGAGGGTGAGGCCAGTCCGGTGATCACCTTGCGTATGAGCCCATTCGTCGAATCGGCAATATACAGGTTGCCCTGCGTGTCAACTCCGGCTCCCAGACCGTTGCCGCCATTGCTGCCAAAACTGGCCTGAGTGGCGGGACAGCCATCGCCGTAGGTTGCGTAGCCGTAAGTACTCGACGCCGTGCTGCAAACCGTTCCATTCTTGGCGATTGCGCGAATATATCCCGTATGGAAATCGAGAAGCCAAATAAAGCCAAGGCTGTCAGAAATGTACAGATTCCCGCTCGTGTCCATGGACAGCTTCTGTGGAGCCATTGAAACGCCGGTGCTCAAGGTCGGCCATGTTCCGCTATATGCTGTTGAGGACGTTCCGTTGCCGGCGACGGTGTAGATGTAGCCGTTGGTCGCGGAATTCAGCGTGCCGGTCGCCCCCACCGCTTGCAATAGATAATCCAGCGGCGAGCTGGTGCCGCATGTAACGCAGACAACGCGAATCTTGCCCGCGCCGTCAGCGATATAGACGTTCAGATTCGGGTCCGCGAAGACACCCTGTGGATTGTCGAAATTTGCGGCTATTGCCGGACCGCCGTCTCCGGTCGAAGTTGCGCCTCCTGCACCGGCAAAGGTATGGATATTGCCCATGGCATCAACCACGCGGATCTTGTTATTGGCAGTGTCGGCGATGTAGATGTTGCCAATTGAATCGCCCCATGCACCGCGCGGTTCATTCACTTCCGCGGATGCAGCTGCGTTCCCATCTCCAATTGAGCCCGCCGTGCCGTTACCCGCTACGAGATACAGCAAGCCGGTGGAGACTTTGACCTCGAATACCTGGTTGCCGGTGTAGTTAGCGATATAGATATTGCCCGCGGCATCGGTTCCAACGCCGCGCGCCTTGCCCAGGGTAACCAGAGTAGGCGTGCAGCCGGAGGCAGCTGTGGGCACGCAGGCCGAGCCCGAAACCTTTCCTGCGAAGTTGGTAATTACGCCGTTCGGAGAGATGCGGCGAACCAGGGCTGCGCTGGTGTCGGAAACGTAGACATTTCCGAACGGATCGGCAACCACGGCGCGCATATCGTCGCCGGAGGTAAATGCCATCGCAGTACCCTGGCAGCCGTCGCCGTATTTATCGGTAGCGCCTGCGCAGGTCATGTTCCCGCTGCTGGGAATCGGAAGGCCAGAACCGCCGGCGATGGTGGTCATGGTGTAGGGCAGCGCAATCGGATTGCTGGGCAGCGCGATGATCGATGGCGGGTTAACGGTTACACTCATGGGCGCCGAACTTGATCCAGCAAAGCTTCCGCTGGCCACATAGGTTGCTGTGACGTAGTTTGTACCTGCAGGTAATTCAGCCGAGGCTGAAGCCGTCCCGTTGCTCAGTGTGGCGGAACCAAGCGAAACCTGCGCTCCAGTCGGCGTTGTGGAATAAGAGAAGTTTACCGTGCCTGTCGGGGTTCCAGCCGCCGATGTGACGCTGGCGGTTATCGAGACTGGGTGGCCAAGCGTGGTCGTTGATTCGTTTGTTGACAACGAGGTATAGGTAATACCTTGCGAGAGTATGACCGGCGAACTGGCAGACGAAGATCCGGCATTCACCGCGTCGCCGCTATAGACGGCCGTAATCGAATAAGTGGTAGCGCTGTAGGGAAGATTGATGCTGGCCGAAGCCGTGCCCGAAGTTGAAGATGTTGTCAGGGCCGCAGTGGCATAGATATAGCTGCCCACTGTGCCGCCGCCGCTCACAAGAAACTGCACCGTGCCGGTTGGAGCGTTGCCCGTGACAGTAGCTGTCGCGGTGAACGGCGTACCGAACGGGGTTGATGTGGGCACGCCGGAGAGCCCCGTGGTCGAGGCGCTCAGAGTGCCCGCATTCACGGTGATGACGTAAGACGATGTCGTCGAGTAGACAGTCTGGCCGGTAGTCAGGGTGTAGTTAGTGTCGCCAGAATAGGTCGCGGTGAATGTGTGCGTACCCACCGTAAGGCCGACTAGCGGAATCGAGATGGTGTCGGTGGTTCCTGGCAAAGTCGTCGTGTACGTGTTGCCGTTCAATGCGTCGGTCAGCGTGACCGCGCCGGTTGGATAGGCAGCGCCTCCAACGGCCGGGGTCAGAATGACGACTGCAGTCGCATTCTGTCCTTCCGTAATGGTCTGCGGCAATCCGTTCGGACCGGTCAACTCAGGCGCAATATAGGTAAAGCTGCAGGCAGGCGGGAACAAGCTACCCACTGTGATGTTGTTCGCATAGGTATTCCCGTACGAATTGCCAGCATTGGCAAAGTCCGTTTCCCAAAAATTCACGAAGTTGGTCGATGTACCGTTCGAAACGTTGTAATTCGATACATTGCCTGGACCGAAGGTCAGTGCGGAATTCGTTGGCGTGGGACTGAAATCGGCGGACGTAAACGAGCTCGGGAAGCTCACATTGTCCATCGTCACCTGAAGCGGATACACCGTGGTGCCGCTGCTTGTTCCGGTGAATTGTGCAGTTCCTGCCGTGATGAAGGTGAGGTTCTGCATCAGTATGTTATTCAGATTGGGCAACTCAGTTCCCGTTGTGTCCTCGTAGTTCGGGCTGAATACGATTTCTGCCTTGTGGTCCTGGAAACACGAATTCGAGTACTGAATATTTGTGACCACTCCGCCGCGATCATATCCGGACTTGATGCGCAGGCCGGTCGAATTGCTGTCAGCAATGTCATCTACGGAGCTGCCGGAACCGGCAGTGCCGTTGCCCGACAG
>JBAPYY010000135.1:0-10520 GCA_049284975.1 Occallatibacter sp. | reverse complement strand
ACCTGACACTGACGCCCGCTGCGGGCGGCCGCTACACGCTCACCGGCCAGCCCAAGGGACAGGAAAAACGAGTGGCACGGCTGGCTCTCACGGTGACTGCGGATGGAACCATTACCGGCATCGAGATAGAAGAGCCTGACGGAGCGCTGACCCGTTTCACCTTCACCGCCGAACAGCCCAATGCGCCGGTTTCCCCGGAGACTTTCCGCTTCAAGGCGCCTGCCGGAGTGCCGGTGGTGAATGCTTTGCCGCCGGTTTAATTCCCGTAGGTGTAGAAGCCGCGTCCCGATTTGCGTCCCAGCCAGCCAGCGTCCACCATGCGCACCAGCATCGGGCAAGGCCGGTATTTCGGGTCGCCGAAGCCTTCCTGCAGCACACGCAGAATGTCCACGCAGACATCGAGGCCGATGAAGTCGGCCAAGGTGAGCGGACCCATGGGATGAGCCATGCCTAGCTTGAAGACCTGGTCCACGGCCTCCGCCGTGGCCACACCCTCCATCACGGCAAAGGCCGCTTCGTTGATCAGCGGCATCAACACGCGATTGGAGACGAACCCCGGCGCATCATTGACCTCGACCGGCGTTTTTCCCAGCTTGACGGCCAAGGCATGGACGGTGGCGAAGGTTTCATCTCCAGTGGCCATGCCACGGACCACCTCCACCAGCGTCATCACAGGCACTGGGTTGAAAAAGTGCATCCCGATCACTTGGTTTGGCCGCTGAGTCTGGGCTGCCAGTTTGGTGATTGAAATCGACGAAGTATTGGTCGCCAGAATGGCTGATTTCGGTAGGATGCGGTCGAGGGAGCGAAAGATATCTGTTTTCACTTCGAAGCGCTCTGATGCGGCCTCAACGGCAATGTCAGCGCTGCCGAGCACCTCGCGGTCCAGCGTGGGCTGGATGCGGGCGAGAGTAGGTTCAATCTCCGCCTCGGGCAGCTTGCCTTTGGCAGCTTCACGGCCCAGGTTGGCGCGAATCTGTGCGACTGCACGGCTCAGGAAGCACTGCTCCACATCGCACAGCAGTACGCGAAAGCCCGCGCGGGCAAAAACATGGGCGATGCCGGAACCCATGGTCCCCGCGCCTACCACTCCAACGGTCCGAATTTCGGCCATGAAAAAGTCCTCCCAAAACACAACAGGGAGTTTAGCAGGCCGGAGGAATAGTGCGGAAAGGCCGGATTAAGCTCAGGGCTTCTCGGCGCGTTTCAGTGATTGCCGGAATGGGAACAAATAGAAAAGCTGTGCTCCGAGCCAAATAGTGAACACAAAGACCAGTCCCCACAGGACTCGCAAAAAGATTGGCCGCTCTGGATCATGCAGACAGAGATAAACCATTACGAGCCAAAGCAATGCCGCCCCGATAAGAGCAACTACTCCAATAGCACACACCAGAAAGTGTGCTCCAGCGGCCCAAGGGGTGAGCAGAATTGCCGCGTGCGAAAATGCAGACTTGGGCAAAAGCATTTCAACATCGGCCAAGAGCGAGAGAAGGAAAAGCACAAACAGCGATCTGCGTACGCCCGAAGACCCGTACATGATAACTTCAAGATCCGTGCGAAAGTGCATAGAAATCTTTCAATAGCTCCAAAGAATCCGCCCCGGCGAATCGTAAGAATGCACGAATCTGAGCTAGTTTTCTCTGGCCGCGGTGGCGTTTAACGGGGCCATCTGCAGCGGTTCGGTCAAGGTGAGCAGCAGTGCGGTGTCTGGATCCAGCGTTGCCTGGGGGTGACTGACCAGCAGATGAACCGTGATGACGCCTGCTCCGACCATAGTGCCGGCCAAGGCGCCTACCGGGCCACCCAGGATCGCTCCCGTGCTCGCGCCGGCTCCCACTGCTCCGCCGTATTCAATGCCGTCGCGCTTCAGGCGCGAGTCAGGCAGAATGGTGCCCTCGTTTCCGACCCTGGTTCTGGAGCCTGGCGTGCCGGTAATCTCGGCCTGCAATTGATAGCGTGTGCCGTTGGGCAGAGCCACCGTCTCCGGTCGCAGATGCATGGAGCCGTGGCCACCCGCGTGGCCGCTGGAAACCTCAACTACCCGGCCGTCAATCTCCGATCCTGCGGGAATTACTACCTTTTCGCCGAGTAACACGTCTGAAGCTACACGACCGCGGAAGACTTCGCCCTTCTCGCTGCTCACGGTCGAGAGCCCATCCATCAGCCGAATGCGAATGTTGGTGCCTTCGGGAAGTTCGCCGGGTCGCAGCGCACGTGGATGCACGATGCCGCCATCAGGGTCAGCGTCGTAGGTGCGTTGGGTCAGTGTCGGCTGCTGCGGCGCGGGAGCGTTCTGCTGAACCGCAACCGTTCCGCCGTTAGGGTCAGCATCGTTTCCGACGGCAGCATTAGAAGGAGGCGCTTGCTCTGCGGCAGGCATAACGGCCGGCGAGGCTCGATGTCCGGCTGGCGGCTTGGCCTGGGGTGTGGCGGAGGTGACGATGGTGTCGTCCGGCGGGGGATTCGAGGTTCCCTGGTAGGGGTTTGACTGGCTTGCATCCTGCGCTCCCAGAGCGGCAGTTCCCAGAAACAACAAGGCGCACACAAGAATCGGCCGGTTCATCTAAGTCTCCTTTTTCCCAAGGCGCGAACAGGGATCTTCCTATGAGTTAAAACCCCGCTGAGCGGGAAGAGTTGCGCACTCGGTGCGCGTATCTGCACAGTTCACGCACTAGCGCACTCTATCTAAGGCTAACGCAGTTCAATGGCCGGCGGTCTGGTGGCTGCCAGGCGGTGCCTTGGATGGCACGAATCAACCAAGGCAACCCTTCCGGCATACTTCACATGCCGGAATCTACAAGGTCCGTATAACCGCAATGAATTCGTCCGCCGAGGGCCGATTTGCTAAGATTCTTGATGACAGCAGCCCTTTTAGCGTTGGACGGAGACGAAATGGCGAATGGGCACCAGTTTCTGAGTACGATTCAAAGCGCCGCTGGAGAAACTCTTGCCGTCGATCGCCGTCCGAAACTAAACGACCGGCTACAGCACCGCATTGTGAGGTCCGATATGACTGAAATTGTTTCCATCCGTGCCCGCGAAGTTCTGGACTCGCGCGGCAATCCCACCGTGGAAGCTGACGTAATCCTTGAGAGCGGCGCATTGGGGCGCGCTATCGTGCCTTCGGGTGCTTCCACCGGCGAGCATGAGGCTGTGGAGTTGCGCGACGGTGACAAGAGCCACTACGGGGGCAAAGGCGTTTTGCAGGCCGTAGCCAACGTGGAAACCGTCATTGCGCCCGAGTTGGAGGGCATGGACGCCTCTAATCAAAGACTCATTGATCAGAGCATGATCGCGCTCGACGGCACGCCGAACAAGGGCAAACTGGGCGCTAACGCCATTCTCGCCGTCTCCATGGCCACTGCGCGCGCTGTGGCGCAGACGCTGGAGATTCCGCTTTACCGCTATCTGGGCGGCGTGAACGGCTCTGTGCTGCCCACGCCCATGCTGAACGTGATCAACGGCGGAGCCCACGCCGACAACAATGTAGACTTTCAGGAGTTCATGATCATGCCGGTGGGCGCGGAGAGCTTTTCCGAGGCGCTGCGCTGGTCGGCCGAGACCTTCCACACCCTCTGCGGCGTGCTCAAAAAGAAAGGCTACAACACCTCGGTGGGCGACGAGGGCGGATTTGCTCCTTCGCTGAAGTCCAACAGCGAAGCCATCGAGGTGATCCTCGAAGCCATTGAGGCAGCCGGCTACACGCCCGGCGAGCAGATTGCCATTGCGCTCGATCCTGCATCCAGCGAGTTTTATAACAAGGAAACGGGAAAGTACGTCTTCAAAAAGAGCGACAAGCGCGAGCTTTCGAGCGAAGAGATGGTGGCCTTCTACGACAACTGGACCCGCCAGTATCCCATCGTTTCGCTTGAGGACGGATTGGCTGAGGACGACTGGGCGGGCTGGAAAATCCTGACCGACAAGCTCGGCGGCCGCATTCAGTTGGTCGGCGACGACATCTTCGTGACCAACATCAAGCGGCTGCAGCGCGGCATTGAAGAGGGCGTGGGAAACTCCATTCTCATCAAGCTCAACCAGATTGGGACTATCACCGAGACGCTGGAAGCCATCGACCTGGGCCGCCGTTACGGCTACACCTCGGTCATCTCGCACCGTTCAGGCGAAAGCGAGGACACCTTCATCGCGGATCTCGCCGTGGCCACTGGCGTGGGCCAGATCAAGACCGGCTCTGTCAGCCGCACTGACCGCATAGCCAAGTACAATCAGTTGCTGCGCATTGAAGAAGAACTTGGTGGCGGAGCGGTTTACCTTGGTCTGGAAAGCTTGAACTACAACGACTAACGCTCGAACGCTTCATTGGCGCGAAGGGAGGAAGCCATGGCTTCCTCCCTTTATCTTCATGGCTGGTCATCCTGAGCGGACGTAGCGAGTCGAAGGACCTGCGGTTGTTTTTTCCCCGTACGACAAAATATCTTTAGCATCAACCGTTTGGCGTGCACGCCGTCTTTCTCGCCGTTCGCGCTTGCTCCCAACGCAACAGTAAAATGAAACCGAGGGTAGTAAGGCTCGAAACTCCTAAAGCTATTCCTGCCCCCCGGTTCCAAACAATATCCAAACTTGACGACGCTGTTCTATTGGAGTTGTGACCGGAAAAGATCGTAGCGGCTGCGCTAAGAGCGACCGGACCGATGGCGCTCCCAGTTCCCCACCACATCCAGAGGTGCCAAGTACGAAGATTCTTGACCAGCAGTACGAGCGGGATGCTGAGAAGCCACACTGGAATTGCTTCCAGCAGAAAGAACGGTAAGAAGAACAGCAGTCCACGAGGGATGGCATCCAGAGATTCAAGGTTGAGCCCGCCCACACAGACAATCATGCAAACCGCGCATACGCATATGGCAGCGAGCATACTGAAAAACGAAAAAGCCAGCCTCTTCCACCAAGCGACCATCGTTCGGCCCTCTGTGCGCCCATTCTATCCGATTCTGTCCCCAACCAATGCACTCCTTTCCATCTCACCCCGAATATCTGTGCGCCACGCTTTCGTCGCGCACTTGTTTTTGGGGTTGGCGTGGGACGGTACGACGCCCGCGTCAAAGGAATTATGAAAGTCCCTAAAAGATGAAGCTTGAAAAATGCTGTCTGACAGCATGGCGGTAATCCCCCGTGACACAAACCACACCCAATCAGCCGCCCGGCGGTTTATCCTGAATTCGGAACTTCGATTCATTCTGAGGTGCTTTCCTAAGTGTCCACATACAAGCGTCCCCTCGTTCTGACCATCCTCGACGGATGGGGCTATCGCGCAGAAACCGCTAACAACGCCATTGCGCTGGCCAAAAAGCCTACCTATGACAAGCTGCTCGCAGAGTTTCCCAACACGCTGATCCAGGCTTCGGATCACTTTGTGGGCCTGCCAGACGGGCAGATGGGCAACAGCGAAGTCGGCCATTTGAACATCGGCGCGGGGCGCATCGTGCAGATGGACATCACGCGCATTGACGCAGCCATCGCAGCCGGGGAATTTCAAAAAGACCCTGCCATTGCGCGAGCCATCGTACGGGCGCGCGACGGCGGACGGCAACTGCATTTGCTTGGGCTGGTCTCCGACGGCGGCGTTCACTCCCACCAGGAGCACCTTTATGCGCTGCTGCGCACGGCGCGCGAGTACGGACTGACTCGCGTCTTCGTTCACGCATTCATGGACGGCCGCGACACGCCACCTGATTCTGGCGCCGCTTACATCGCAAAGCTGGAACAGAAGATGCGCGAATACGGCGTGGGCAAAGTGGCCACGATCAACGGCCGCTACTACGCCATGGACCGCGACAAGCGTTGGGAGCGCGAGCGCAAGGCATTCGACGCCATGGTCAACGGCAAGGCCGAGGGTGGCGCATACACCGATGCCGTGACGCGCATCAAAGAGAATTACAACAACGGGATTACCGACGAGTTTCTGATTCCGTTTGTCATAGTTGATGGCGCGGGCAAGCCGGTTGGACAGATTCGCGACGAGGATGTCTGCATCAACTTCAACTTCCGCGCCGACCGGGCGCGAGAGATTACCCGCGTGCTCACGCGGGAAAGCGGATTGAACAAGCAGGGTGGCCGCGATCTGGACGGATGGGAAGCGCTCGACGCAATGATTCCGCGCAGCGAGATTCCGAAGAATCTCACCTACCTGTGCATGACGCAGTACGACAAGCTTTACGAGCTGCCGGTCATCATTCCGCCCGAATCGCTGGATAACATTCTGGCCAATGTGCTTGCCCAGCATCATCTGCGCAACCTGCGCATTGCCGAGACAGAGAAGTTTGCCCATGTGACGTACTTTTTCAATGGCGGCATCGAGACGCCCTTTCCCGGCGAGGATCGCGTGCTGATTCCATCGTTGAAGGTGGCGACCTACGACCTGGCCCCGGAGATGCGGGCCGAGGCCATAGGCGATGCGATTGTGAAGGCTATCAACGATACGACCTTTGATCTCGTCGTCGCGAACTTTGCCAACGCCGACATGGTGGGCCATTCTGGAAAATTGGAGCCGACCATCAAGGCCATTGAGGCCATCGACGTGCAACTGGGGCGTGTGTACAAGGCCATCCGCGAGAAGAACGGCAGTTGGCTGATTACCGCCGACCACGGCAATGCCGAGCAGATGGCTGACCTGGTCACCGGCAATCCGCACACTGCGCACACCACTAATCCTGTGCCACTCATCTACGTGGCCGAAGAAGCAAACCGCTATCGTCTGCGTCCGGACGGATCATTGCGCGACATCTCGCCAACCTTGCTGAATATTCTCTCGCTGGGTTTGCCAAAAGAGATGACCGGAGGGGATTTGCGCGTGCCGCTGGCGAAGTGAATCAGGCAGAGCTTGAACAGTAAAGGCGAAGCCGATTGCGGCTTCGCCTTTACTGTTCTCTAAGCGATTCTTACGCTGTGAAATCTGCAACTGCGGTGCTAGAAGAAATTCCATAGCGACTGGTTGTAGACCTCGTGGTGGTATTGAACTTCGGAGCCTTTGACAAAGGTTCCCAGCGCGCGCGGGCTGCGGTCGGCGGCGGCCTGCTTCAGTTCGGCATAGCGGCCCTGTACGTCTCCGCCGAGAATCTTCGCGATCCAGGCCGAGTCCTTGAAGTCCTCGATAGCAGTTTGAATGTTGTCCGGCAAGTAGCGTCCGCCTGCGCGCAGATCCTTGGCGCTTGAGATCTCGCCGTCGAGCCCGGTCTTGAAGATGCCATAAAGCGACAGGTAGGGGTTGGCGTCCGGCGCCACTGCGCGAACTTCAGTGCGCATGGAGCGATGGTTGCCGATGGGAACCCTCACCATGGCACCGCGATCTACGGCTGAAGCGCGAATCTGGTTGGGCGCTTCGAAGTGCGGATCAAGGCGGCGATAAGCGTTCACGCTGGAGTTGAAGACCAGGCAAAGGTCGAGCGCGCGGGTCAGGATGCGGTCGAGAAAACTCCAGCCAAAAGTGGAAAGCTGCTCCTCGCCTTTTTCATCCCAGAACATATTCGTCTTGCCCTTGGAGACGGAAACGTTGGTGTGCATGCCGCTGCCGTTGACGCCGACCACAGGCTTGGGCAGGAAGCTCGCAGTGAAGCCCATGTTATTGGCAATCTGGCGGGTCAGCAGCTTGTATAGCTGGATTTGATCGCCCGCAGCCACCACTTCGGAGTAGCTGTAATTGATTTCAAACTGGCTGGGCGCGACTTCAGGGTGGTCCTTTTCGTTCTGGAAGCCCATAGCGCGCTGCACTTCCGCGGAAGTGTCGATGAACTGGCGCAGCGGATCGAGTGGCAGCGAGTGATAATATCCGCCGGTGTTAATGAATTCGAATTTGCCCGTCTGGTGATAGGTGCGCTCGGCGTCTTTGCCGGCGAACAGAAAACCCTCAATCTCAGTGGCTGCGTTGAGCGTGTAGTTATTCTTCTTGAATTGCTCCTCAGAGAAGGCTTTGAGTACGCCGCGCAGATCGCCGGAGTAAGGCGTTCCATCTTTGTCGATGACGTTGCCGAAGACAAGCACCTTGCCGTTGCCAAAGACATCGGCCGGAACCCAATAGAATGCGCTCCAGTCGATGCCCAGTCGCAGATCGCTTTCTTTCTGCGCTGTGAAGCCGCGAATCGACGAACCGTCGAAGGTAAGATTCTCGTGCGCACTGAGGAGAAACTTCTTGTCGTAATCGAGCAGGTGCAGGCGGCCTTCAAGATCGCTGAACAGCACGGTAACGGCCTTGATGCGCTTCTCATCGGTGAGATACTTTAATCGCTTCTCGCGAATTTCGTCGGCCGATACACGGCTGGCGCGTTCTGCCTTGGCTTCCAGGTTCTTCGCTTCCAACTCCTCGTAAGAGAGAGCTAGGAAATTTCGATAGTCGGTGGGCATGGGTCTCCTTTTGGGGCGCAGATTAAGGTTTGCAACATTCGCTCTAATCGTAGAATCCACCGCATAAAGAACCTATGAAGATTCTCTGGAAATCGGTGGAAAAGAAGGCAGTTACTGGCGATGCGTGACCAGAACCATGAGCAGCAGAATAACCACTGGGATGAGCGCGAGACCAGTGTAGTAGAGAAACTGGCGCAGTTGTCTCCCCTTGCGCTTATTCCAGCCCTGCAACTCCTCGCGGTTTTCGACGCCGACCTTGTCGAGATGCTGTAGGTCCCAGGCGAAGTCGTGGGCCTTTCCGTAGCGATATTTGGGATCGCGCTCTAGTGCGCGATACAAAACCTCTTGCAACTCCGGTGTGATGGTGGGGTCCGCGACGCGCGGCGGAGTGGGGTGGTTCAGCAGACGGTCGTTCATCACCGCCAGGGGCGAAGGACCGGAGTAGGGCAGCTTGCCGGAGAGCATCTCGTAGAGTATGACGGCTACGGCGAAGATGTCGGTGCGGGCGTCGCCGCGCTTGCCCTTCACCTGCTCGGGGGCGATATAGTCCGGGGTGCCCAGCGTGGCAGTGAAGTTCGCGTAGGTCAGTCGCCGTGCGGCCGAGTCGCTGGCGATGCCAAAGTCGATTAGCTTGATGTTGTCCTGGTCGTCGACCATGATGTTTTCCGGTTTCAGGTCGCGATGCACAATGCCATTGGCGTGAATGTACTCGAGGGCTTCGAGAATGGAGACGGCGATGCGGATTGCGCGCTCGTGGGGGATGCGGCCTTCCGAGATGATCTGGCGCAGCAGGCGCCCCTCGCACCACTCCATGACCATGTAGATACGGGAGCGCTCCTCGCCGCCATAGACGTGCATGACCTTGGGATGGTTGAGTTTTTCACCGATGCCGGACTCACGTTGAAAGCGGTCGAAGAGAATGGGATCGGCTTCCAGGTCGGGGTGGGGAATTTTGAGAGCAACCTGGCGGTTATTCCGCAGGTCGGTGGCACGGAAGATGGACGCCATGCCGCTTCGGGCGACCGGCGCGTCGATGCGGTAGGAATCGATCTGCGTGCCGGCTTCAATCGTATCGAAAAAACCCATATTGGGGCGTTCTCCATCAGCGCATCTTCTTCAATTCTATCGAAGGATTGCTCAAGAACAGTAAGGATTTCGTAAGAGTTTTACAGGGAAGCTCTAGTGGTAAGGGCGGCCGCGCGGCATGGTACTCATCCGCTCGATGGACAAGATGCGGACGACCTGCGCGGTGGTGTTGTCATTGCCGTCGATCTCGACGGCCTTGGCAACCAGCTCGCTCGCAATCTCAGAGGGATCCTTTTCTTGCGAGGCGATGCTGGCAATGACTTCTTTACTCATCTCGTCGTGCAGGCCGTCGGAGCAGAGGACCAGGACATCGCGGGGGTAGAGGTCGAGGGCCGTGGTATCGGGGGCAACAAACATCTCCGGTCCCAACGAGCGAATGAGTACGTGTCGGGCTTCGGATTCCGCTACCTCGCTGGCCGAGAGGATACCCAGCTTTCTCTGCTGGTTTACCCACGTATGGTCGTCGGTAATCTGCCTGGCGCTTCCGCCTCGAACCAGGTAGCAGCGGGAGTCACCGACATGAGAGACGACGGCCCGGTCGTAGCGTATGGCGCAGGCCACCACGGTGGAGGCCATCATACTGTCTTTGTGTTTCTTCTCCAGGGTGCAATCGTGAATAGCAACATTGGCTTGCTGGATCAGGCGTGGCAACAAGCTGATCAGCCTGGCGCCGGCATGTGCCTTAGTGAACTCATCGACAAGCACCGACACCGCCGTGGATGAGGCGACTTCGCCCAGATCGTAGCCTCCCACCCCATCGGCTACGGCGAACAGATAGCCGCGTGCGACTGTCTCTTCAGGCGAGGCTGGAATAAAGAATCCCATTGCGTCTTCATTATTCTTCCGAACTTTGCCGGCATCGCTGGCCTGGCCGAACTGAAGACTCAACATGACTGCTAATCCCTCGAGATCCTGTTGAAGAAAAGAGGAAGATGATCGCAAAGTTTGATGCATCTGCCTTCAAACGGACGTAGAGTGGTTCTCCGCGCCTCATTTTGGTAAAGAGGCCGAGGCGAAGAGAACCACTCGAAGGCTGAGTTATGGTTGACTTGCGTGAACGCTAACTTATCTTAGATTCCAGC
>JBAPYY010000134.1:0-4147 GCA_049284975.1 Occallatibacter sp. | reverse complement strand
ACTTACAATAGTGCCCGTGGCAAACAAAGCGTTACAAAACGATCAAACTTTAGTACCCCTAAGTTACTCGCTGGTCCAGCTTCATCTGGTTTCCAAAGCGCTTGACGTATTCGGTCTTGAATTCCTGCCTGGCGCGGTGCAATAAAACCCGCAGATAGTCGCGGTCCACGCCAAACTCCAGGCAGACTTCGTCGCGGTCGCGCTCGTCAATAAAGACGGCCTTTAGCAGCAAGCGGTCGCGCGGGGCCAGATTGACCAGAATCGCATGGACTTTGAACTGGATTTGCTGGGCAGCCACGATATCAACGGCGTCGGCGCCATCGGCGACCGGCTCTGGCCGTCCTTCGACATCGAGCGATTCGGTAGCGCCCGCGGAATGGTAATGCTCAAAAAGCACATGGTTGCAAACCTGGTTAACGAAGGCGCCAAGGCGCTCCGGCTGGCGTATGCCGCCTTCCTTGCGCAGAGCCGAAAATACGCGGGCGAAGGTCTCCTGGCGCACGTCTTCGATGGCTTGCTGAGACTGGAGCCGGGAACGAAGCTTGAGCTGGAGCAACTGAGTAAAATAGGCGGCAAAATGCTCTTGCGCCTGTCGATTACCGGCACAGAGACTCTGAACATAGTCTGCACTGAATGAACAAAACTGCAACGCTGACTCCGCCATGCCAAGTGGCTCAAAGTATAGCATTGCTGACCGCGCCGGCACACGGAACTCATGCGGCGCAGAGAATGCGTGGTTCGCTGCGGCCGCGGCGGCGCGAAGCTCACATGGACTGCGTGAACAGTTGGCTGGCGAGTAGAATTTGCCCGTCTCTCACATCTACAGGCTGGACCGGCTGGGTGGGAGAAAACTTGTAGATGGTTCCTGTGACCGGGCCGCGAACATTGACCAGCGGCAGCCCAGAGTACCTGAGATTCAGTGCGCCTTCCGGATTGGATCCAACGATTCTCAACGCGCTTCGATGTTGACCGCGGAACATGGCGGTTCTCCTCCAAAGTAAGTATCGGCACGCAAGTCCGAAAACTTCACTGTTTTCGGTGCCTAGAAGAGTCCTTCCGCGGCCTTATCAGAGCAAAAGGAGCCAGAAAAGTAAGAGCAACGATAAACACAACCATGGCGCACCTGATGAAATGTTGAACTTCAACCGTTTTGGGGGAGAATCCGCATGTTTACCAGTTTCTGATAAATCGACGGGAGTTTGTAACTCCGTCCATGGCCCAGTCTGTTCCATCTGGTTATGAAACAGTTCCTGGCCGCCTTCGGCACCAGGATGATCAAACCTCGCGAGCGATGCCTGTGCCTGCTTGCGCATGGCCACCAAGCTCCGCACCGACTCCATAGCCAGCGCGCAAAGGGCAAACCACCAGAAAAAACTGATTTCGACCATCTCGAAGTCACTCCTTTCCGTTGTGGCTGCAGACGGAACCCGCTTGGGAAAACAGGTCCCGTCTGCTCTGGGGAAGCCGGTCGATCCTGCCAGCTCAGCGGTTGCAGGGAAACACCAGCTGCACAGACTCAAATCGGGTCTCGCGCCGCTGCCCACGTTGTCGCCGAACAAAATCAGTGAGCAGGCTATCTGGGCTGTTTGAGCGCTCTCGTCTTTTTGGGGCGCCCTTGACTTACCTCAGAGCTTGCGAAACCCGCTTGTGCGCGCTTTCAGAAGCCGCCGCACACTTAAGCTCATCTTTGTCGCACAAGGTATAGTGCGGGCCGGCGCGGAATCGTTTCAGATATATTGTGGAAAACTTCGCATTGCTGATCCAGGCATGCTGAGTCTTGGCCTAGAATTTCAATATGACCGATGTCTCGCTGACGATTCGCGGGTTGCGCGAAGCTCTTGCTGCTGAAACTGTACGGCCCGTCGATCTGGCTCAAATGGCATTGGCGCAGGCAAATGGGAATCGAAGCCATAATACATACCTCTGGCAGGACCCCGAATGGACGCTGGCTGAAGCGATGCGAGCAGGCTCCATGCCGCGCGGCGAAGGAGGCCCCTTCGACGATGGACGCGATGCGATGTGGGGCCTGCCCGTTTCATTGAAGGATTGTTTCGATCTGGCTGGCGCACCCACCAGTTGCGGTGTGCAAACCTATCGCGACCTGAACGGCCCTGCCACGCGCGATTCGTGGCTGGCGCAAAAGCTGCGCGCAGCGGGCGCGGTGATTATCGGCAAGACTCATATGCACCCGTTGGCCTACGGCATTACGGGCGAGAATCATGACTTTGGCGATTGCCTTCAACCGGGTGATGAGGACGCGCTGACTGGCGGATCGTCGTCGGGCGCGGCGGCCAGCGTGCTTGAGGGCTCGGCCGTGGCCGCGCTGGGCACAGACACCGGAGGGTCAATCCGGGCGCCCGCCGCTCTGTGCGGACTCGCCGGGTATCGCGCATCGCTGGGCCGCGGCGACTGGCAGGGCGGCGCGCACCTGGCGCAATCGTTCGACACCATGGGGTGGCTGTTTCGCGATCTGGAAGATGCGCCGCTGCTGGCCGGCTTTTTCGCGCCTGCGGAATCGGATTCGCCCCAGGCCTTCACACGTTTTGCCGTTCCGGATGAGAGCTTTTTCTATGACTGCGAGCCGGAAATTATCGCCGGTTTGCGTGCCACGATCTTCGAATTGGAGATCCTCGGACTGCGCGCGACAAAAATCGATGCGGAGTGGTGGGAAGAGGCCTTCGAGATTTATGCTCCCATTCAGGCGTGGGAGGCTGCGCACGTGCACGCAGGCCACTTTGGCTTGTTTGAACCCGCGCTGCGAGAGCGGCTGGAGTGGGGCGCGCGAATTACTCCCATGGAGATTGCCGCGTTGCGCCAGCGCCATACAAATTTCGCTGCGCGCATGGACGATATCTTCTCATCACAGGATTTACTGCTGATGCCTGCCTCTCCTGTTGCGCGGCTCGCGGCCGGTGCGGATCACAGCATGGCACGCGCACGAATCTTACGTTACACCACGCCAATCAGCCTGGCGGGCTTGCCGGCGGTAACACTGCCCTGCACTGCCGGCGGCATGCAATTGGCAGCGGCACGCGGATATGATGAGTCCCTTGTGGACGTAGCAGCCAGGGTTGGTGCGCGAAGAAATTCGGCTTTGCTTGCCAACTACCCATAATGCAGTTGCCGAGGCAGGGGGCGGCGCGGCGCACTTCTGCGTGAGCATTATTTGTCAATTGAGCGAGACAACTGATCGAGCAATGCTATTTTTTCAGTGATTCATGCCGGTAAATCTGCGGGATGAAGTTCTGTTCCTGGATGGGCGGGCGCACGTATTTCGACTTTTCCAGCTTGGGCAACTTCAACGGCTCTGGAGTCAGATCGCGATAGTCGAACTGAGACAGCAGATGCCGGATGACGTTCAGCCGGGCGGATTTCTTGTCTTCCGCATTGACCACAAACCACGGAGACATTTTGGTGTCGGTGACCGCGAACATCTCGTCCTTGGCGCGCGATTAGTCCGCCCAATGTTTGCGCGATTCGAGATCCATGGGGCTGAGCTTCCATCGCTTGGTGGGGTTTTTCATGCGGTCCTGAAAGCGCCGCTCCTGCTCCTCGTCGCTGACGGAAAACCAGTATTTGATGAGGTGAATTCCGGAGCGCTGCAACATGCGCTCGAACTCCGGACAACTTTGCATGAACTCCTGGTATTGCGTCTCGGTGCAGAAGCCCATCACGCGCTCGACGCCGGCCCGGTTGTACCAACTGCGATCAAAGAGAACCATTTCGCCCGCCGCCGGCAAGTGGGCAACATATCTCTGGAAGTACCACTGCGTGGTCTCGCGCTCGGTGGGCGTAGTGAGCGCAGCTACGCGACAGACGCGGGGATTGAGCGACTCGGTGATGCGCTTGATGGCGCCGCCTTTGCCCGCCGCATCGCGACCTTCAAACAGCACCACCACGCGCAACTTCTCCTGGCGAATCCATTCTTGCAGCTTGACAAGCTCCACTTGCAGCCGGCTCAGTTCCTTCTCATAATTGCAATCTTTGCCGAGGCGCAGTGAATGTGAGTCGACCGGCGCAGGCGACGGTAGGTCTCCGCCGTGGCTGTTGTGGCTTGCAGCGGCGTCTTGCGTCTCAGTCTCGTGGTGTCCCTTTTTGTGCTTGTCTTTCATTGGGTTTCCTCCAACTACGGTAGCGAACTATTTTC
>JBAPYY010000133.1:0-5396 GCA_049284975.1 Occallatibacter sp. | reverse complement strand
GTGCTCTATCACTGAATCCGAAACGGTCAGAACACAGGAGCAGTACGGGCATCGATTCTCGAAATATTGCCGGACGAGGCTTTCGTAACCCTCCCCGTCAACTCTGGTCTGCCAATTCTGCGATATCGACCGGCTCAATTCGTGAAGAAACATACTGACGAGCTTATTCGCTACATCCGACTTAGCCCGCCGGGTGGCCGTACGCAACAGGGAGGCTGGATCTCTCACCTCTTGCCTCCGAGCAACCAGTCGACCCTAACTTCCAAGGCGGTTGCGAACGCCTTCAACTCGTAGTCGAGAACCCGGCGGAGATTGTTTTCGGCCTTCGCGACTGCTGCTCTATCCATCTGCACACCGAGCAGTGCGAGTTTGGCGGAAAGTTCTTCTTGAGTAAGCGGCGGCCTAGCGGCGCGACGCGCCTCAGCTATTCGCTTCCCGGAGATATTCCTTCCACATTGATTTTGAGGCACATCGAAAGCGTACCTCTCGCAAAACCGATAAGCGTTCTATAATAGAACGCTGTCTGGTCTTTTTGTGCCGGGGCTCCAGCAAACTTATCAATCTGCGAGCACTCTGCTCGATATGCAACGAAGGGGCGTAGAATATCTCCCCGAAGCGGCCTGAATGGGTAGACCTTTTGGTACAGATCCGGCGCGCCCCCGCTCTTGACCAAGTCGAGGCACTCAAGTGGTTGATAAAGAAGTTTCCGTCTCAGGCTCGCGCGAATCTTCCCGATCCACACGAATAGGGGCCGAGCATGGATAACCTATCTCCGCGCCGCCGGTCAGAGAACATGCGCCTCATTAGGAGCCAAGGAACTAAACCGGAGATCACGGTTCGCAAAGCATTATGGGGGCTTGGGTACCGTGGCTATCGCCTTAGCTGCTCCGGCCTTCCGGGCAAGCCGGACATTGTTTTCAACCGGCGAAAGCTGGCGATTTTTGTTCACGGCTGTTTTTGGCATTCGCACAATTGCCGGGAAGGCAAGCGCAAGCCAAAGAGCAATCAGGGATATTGGCTTCCGAAGTTGGAATCCAACAAAAAGCGTGATATGAAGGTTAGGGGAATCCTGTCCCGGTCGGGATGGAAGGTACTAACCATTTGGGAGTGTCAGACTCAAAACACCGAGTCAGTAAGCACGTTTCTGTCTAGTCGACTGGAATCGTTGTTTTCTTGACTATTTACCAGTTGTTAAGTCCCGATTTTAGGACCAGCAGGATCAATATTTTGACCAGAAATCTTATTCTTTCGTCTTGCGCGGACGGCGGCGGCTAACTCGGCTAGCAGCGCGTGGGTTTCCGCCCAGTCGATGCAGCCGTCGGTGACGCTCTGGCCGTAGACGAGCGGCTGGCCCTCGGCAAGTTTGTCGAGCCTTTGCGCGCCTGCCACCAGATTGCTCTCGATCATTACGCCGATAATGCGCTTGTCGCCGTGGCCGTCGCTGCCTGCGATTTGCCCGGCGACATCGTGGCAGACGATACTCTGACGGCGATAGTCCTTGCTGCTGTTTGCGTGCGAACAGTCGATCATGATGCGCGGCGGCAGGCCGGCCTTTTCCATCAGATCGGCGGCCTGGGCCACGCTCTCTGCCGTGTAATTCACCGTCTGGCGGCCGCCGCGCAGGATGATGTGGCAGTCAGGATTTCCCGTGGTGACGAAGATGGCTGACTGACCAAATTTGGTATGCCCGAGGAAAGTGTGAGAGCAAGCGGCGGAGAGCACCGCGTCGATGGCGATTTGCACGTTGCCTGAAGTGCCGTTTTTGAAGCCCACCGGGCAACTGACGCCGCTGACCAGTTGGCGGTGGACCTGGCTCTCGGTGGTGCGCGCGCCGATGGCTCCCCAACTGACGAGGCCGGCAATGTACTGCGGCGAAATCATGTCGAGGAATTCGGTTCCGGCGGGCACGCCCATCTCGGCCAGATCGAGCAGCAGATGGCGCGCCAGGCGCAGGCCGTCGTTGATCTTGTAGGACTGATCGAGATAGGGATCGTTGATGAGCCCCTTCCATCCGACAATGGTGCGGGGCTTCTCGAAATAGACGCGCATGAAGATGCGCAGGTCTGCGGAGAACTCGTCAATGGCGGATTTTAGCAGGGCGGCATACTCGCGCGCGGCCTTGGTGTCATGAATGGAGCAGGGGCCGGCGAGGACCAGCAGGCGTGTGTCCTGCCCGTTGAGGATTGCGGAGATTTCGCTGCGGGCGTCGAAGATGGTGGCCGAGGCGGCCTCGCTGACGGGGCGCTCTTCCTCAAGGAATACCGGAGGGAGGACAACTTTGGTCCATTTGATGCGGAGGTCTTCAGTGGTGTGAAACATGGGCAGATTTCCTTGCGGTGCGCTTCCCGAGTTGGGTAGCGTCGGGGTCGAGATGGGCACAATCCTGATAAGAATCTATCAGCTTGGGCGCGGAGGGGCAGCGAGAGGGGTTGATGTGCTGGCGCCAAAACTCAGGGATGGCGGCCCGATGCGATCGGCAAGCGAAATCCCATCATGTTGCGTCTACTTCCATGATGGGCTTGCCGCGTGCGGGAAGTGGTGCGGCAGCGAGACAGGATACGCGGCGAGGCGGTAACCTGAGAGCGGGCGGCTAAATACGGCGCAAGAGGAGCGGCAATGAAGATGGGAAAGCGGGCATGGTTGTTGCTGGCGGCTGCGCCGTTAGTGGCAGGTTTGGCAGGTTGTGGAGATTTCTGGGAGGCGCCGGGCGGCAGCACCAGCTTCACGCTTTCCAGCAACCCCACCAGCATCACATTGGCCGCGAGCTCGTCCGGCAATTCGACCATCACCGTTACGCCATCGAGTTCGTTTACCGGGACGGTCGGGCTTACTTGTTCGGTGACCTCACCCTCTGGAGCTTCCAGCCCCACCACGTGCAGCCTTTCTTCGTCATCGCTTACTTTCAGCAGTTCTACGGCGCAAACCTCCACGCTGACCGCGACCAGCGGCACAACTCTCGGCAACTACACGCTTACGGTTACCGGCACTTCGGGCAGCGTTTCGGAGACTACCTCTGTTTGCGTTGTGGTGGGCACGGGCACTTGCACCACCACAGCGAGTACCAGCGGCAACTTCTATATTTTGAACAGCAGCTCAGTCAACGGCTATAACGTCCAGTCCGGCGCGTTGACCGCGATCTCCAATAGCTCTTTCACTTTGTCCGGCGCCTTGGCCATGGCCGTCGATCCTGCAGGAAGCTATCTCTGGGTCGCGTCGTCGTCCGGTATTACCCCTTACAAAATCTCCAGCAGCGGATCATTGACGCAAGGCAGCCCGATATCGGCGTTTAGCGACCCGGTGGTTGGCGCTCTTCAGGTGGACCCTTCGGGCAAGTGGCTGTTGGATGCCTCGTTATCGGGGACTCTCTTTGCTTACCCCATAGCTTCAGGCACTCAGGACACAAGCCGCTCGATACAGACGAATATACAGTTGGCCAGCGCCAGCGCGGTTGAGCCGGGCGGGATGGCGGTATCGCCGAGCGGCTCGGCGTACCCGATTATCGCTGTGGCTCTTGGAGCGACCGGTACGCAAGTATTTTCATTTGATTCGAACAATTCGTCCCCTATCGTAGCGGGCAGTACCATTAAGCCTTATGGACAAGACGCTTTTTCGGTAGCCATCGATCCATCGAACGGATTCCTGTACGTGGGAGAAACGGATGGCTTCCCCGGTTCCACGACAGGGGACTCAGGCGACTTGCGAGTCTTTGCAATTGGCTCCGGCTCTGTGACGGAAATCAGTTATCCGAATACGGCTACGACTAAGACGCCGTATGCGAGCGGCGGAACCACTCCACATGCGATCCTTGCTGCCTCGAACGGCTATGTGTATGTCGCCAATTGGCAAGGAGCCTCTTCCGGAATCGTGACTGCGTTTCTGTTAAGCGCATCGACCCCCTCACTGACGCTGCAAAGTAATACGGTTGCCACTGGCGATGAGCCATTCAGCATGGCAGTGGACTCGACGGGAGACTACGTGATGGTGGTGAACAGTCAGGGCAATCCCTACTTCAATGCTTTCACCTTTGACTCCACAACCGCTGGCCAACTTGACGCTTCGGCGACGGGCTCGACCGCGGTCGGCCCGACCGCCATTGTAGCCGTGCCGAAGTAGAAGAGGATTGTATCGGTTTCCAGTTCCGAAAATCCGGATCTCCACCCCACGGACGGGGACCTTTCCGTGGGGACCCCGGACCTGGGCCACCCGTTCTATGTGGAATGGAGAAATTCTCGAAGGGTTTTCTATTCCCTACTCCCTATTCCCTATTCCCTGTTTTACAGTGCTATTCTCAAAGTGATCGCCACCGGCTGTGTTTACGCAATCTTCCAACTCATTTGTCTGCTTCGCGCGGGGCTTGAAGGCTCCCGCGACAGCGCTGCTTCTCGCGTCTTTGCTGACGCTTTCATCAGGCTGCAACCGCCTTGGCCGCGAGACGCACGAGACGGTTTACGTGTCCGCGCGGCAGATGTACTTGCATGACCGCGTGGCCGCAGTCTCCAACCGAGTAGCAGAGGTTACCAATGGCCAGCCTCTGCAGGTTTTGGAACATGGCCGCCGCTTTCTCAAGGTGAAGACCGAAAAGAACGAGATTGGCTGGATTGAAGAGCATGCAGTGATCGACGCCAAGGCCTTCAAGGCTTTTGATCAGCTAGGCTCGCAGCACAAGGCAGACCCGGTGGTGGCTACCGGCGTGGTGCGCGACGACATCTACCTGCATCTGACGCCGGGCCGGGATACAGAGCGGTTTTATCTGCTGGCGGCGAATGCGAAGATTCAGCTGCTGGCGCGGGCCACTGTTCCCAAAGTTGCTCCAGGGACGGAGCGAACTCCCAAGGCGGCGCCGGAGACGGGGCAAGCGGCAAAAGCTCCAACACAAAATGCAGGACTGAGAACGGCGGCCTCAGGCGCAGCCCATGTGCCCGGTCAGCCCGCAGCCGAGCCGCCGGTGCTGGAAGACTGGTGGCTGGTACGCGACGCGCAGGGCCACGCCGGCTGGCTGCTGGCTGGCCGCATGGATGTGGATGTGCCCGACGAGATTGGCACTTATGGCGAAGGCCAGAGGTATGTTGGGGTTTACGTGCTGAACAAGGTTAGCGACCCTGACGCCTCGACGCCGGATCACGAGGTTCCGCAGTACGTAACCGTGCTTGCTCCGCCCACAGCCGGATTGCCCTTCGACTTCGACCAGGTGCGCGTCTTCACATGGAGCACCCGGCACCATCGCTACGAGACGGCCTTCCGGCTGCATCCCATCCAAGGCTACTTGCCGGTGCGTGTCACGCCCGGCTCCGGCGGCAGCGCTCCGGTTTTCAGCTTTCAAATCCCCAGCGGGCCCAACATGACTATCGACCCGGATACGGGCGTCACGCGCCCGGCGTCGCCGCGCACCATTACTT
>JBAPYY010000132.1:0-2389 GCA_049284975.1 Occallatibacter sp. | reverse complement strand
GCATGACTCTTGGAAAGCAATTCGAGAGAGAACGAGAGCAAGAATTCCGCCACCGGCCAATGGAACATTGACCTCACGCGGAGAATGAGTCGTGCCACTCTGCTGTTGCTTGTCGCGCAGTTGCTTCTTGTCCCGATTTCAGCGTCGGCTGGGCAGGCGGAATCTCCCCAGCCGCCGCCGCCAAACGCTCCTGTTCCGCAGCCACCCGCGCACGTCAAGCCTCCAACACCAGGACCTTGCCAGGCCAGCCGTTCGAGTTCTGAAACAGCCCAGGCAGCCGTATTGGGAGCAGTCTTCGGCGCCGGCAATGCGGCAGCAGGAGTGAATCCTCAGCCCGGCGCTCAGCCCGCTGAGCCCTGCCCGCCTTTAACGCCATTTATCAACTGGTATGCGCGCTTTATCGACGGGCCAAAGGTCAAGCCGATGACCCCGAAAGAGAAGGCATGGCTGGCGGTACGCGACGTTGCCGACCCCTTCAACACCGTCACGGTTCTCGGCACTTCGGCCTTCACGGTAGGCTTCGACTCGCACTCGGCATATGGCCCCGGCTTTAATGGCTTCAAACGGGCCGTGGGCGTCAGCTATACAGAAGACATGACCGCCGAATTTGTTGGCACCTTCCTGATCGATTCCATCATGCGCCAGGACCCGCACTACCACCGCATGCCACACTCGCCCATCAAGCGCAGAATTGCCCACGCTATATATACGGTGGTCTGGACTCAGGGCGACAATGGCAGGGGCATGCTGAACTATTCGAGCTTGGTGGGCGGCGCTATCGAAGACGAAATCGGAAACCTGTATGTCCCCGGCAGAGAGACCGATCTGCCGGCCAGTGCTGAGCGTTACGGCATTGGTATGGCCACAGCGCCCATTGACAACTTCGTTACCGAGTTCGTGCCCGACGTGGCCCGCCGTATTCACGTCCGCGTGGTCCTGATCCAGCGAATCATCAATCAGGTTGCCAAGGGCGGCTCAGGGCAATAGCCGCTCGTCCCGCGAAATAGATGCTCGTCCATCCAGGCAAAACGTGTCTTTTTATTCGTTAACCCTCTGCAAGCCGTAGCAAATAATGGCTTTGCGGCTTGCCAGACTCTTGCCGGGCACACGTGTGTTTTTGCCCCGATATTTGATAAAAAAAGATTGCGAATTGGACAAAATCTGAGCTATAGTCTTTTCACCCAGGGCAGGTCCACTTTGGAAGCCCGCGGTGCACGTCCCCTGACTGGGAAAACTTCCCCCAAATTTTCCTGTCTGTCCCTCAAGAAAAATAGGAGGTGTTGCTCGATGAAAAGTAAGTTCTATATCAAGACTTCCCTGTGTGCCGTCGTTCTGGCGCTCTTTGCCTTGGCGTGTGCACCTGCTTTCGCAGCTGCCTTCGCAACTACCAGCAACCCTTGCCCCACACCCACCGGCGGCAGCTCAGGCGGCGAAGCCCTCGACTCCGGCTACCTATCCGACATCACTTCAACCGGTGGAGCGACTTGCAACGACCTGATCGTCTTCGAATCAAATGGATCGATCGTGACAACTAACCCAAACCCCAACGGCTTCTATGACGCGGGCGGTGACGACAACCTCGTCGGCATCATCAACGACACGGGCAGCCCCATCAACTCAATCGACCTTTCTAGCGCCTCGACTGACATCTTTGGCTTCGACGGAGATGGCATCTGCGGCACCACTGGCGGCGGCTACACCTTCTCTGCCAGCGGCACTGGGGGCGCAACTGCCTGCTCAGGCGCAACCGATCCCAATGGCTATGGCGGTCCCGGCGTGACCTACTCGGGCATTAACGTCAGCGATACGGCTGGCGTTGTCAACTTCGCAGGCGGAATCGCGGCTGGAGGTGGCACGTCGTTTTTCAGCCTCGAGGGCCCTGTCGCACTCGACCTCACGGTAACATCCGGGGCCACTCCGGAGCCAAGCAGCTACCTGCTGTTCGGCACCGGCCTGCTCGGACTATTTTTCTTAGTTCGCCGGAAGCTTCTTGCCTAGTTTCTCTCAATGCACCTTTGCGATCGAAAAGCCCCGCGCCTCGGTCTGAGGTACGGGGCTATTTGTTGAGTGCGTCAGTTGCTTGGAATGCTCCGAATTTCCCTACGCCCTGAAGCCCGCCAACAGCCTGCGCCGCATCATCGCCAGCAACAGAGGCAGTCCTCCCAGAGTCAGCCACTCCGGCTCGGGAGTTGCCATCACCGTCGAGGAATCGAACGTCGCGCTTCCAGTCACCTCTCCCGAATAGGTCGCTCCCAGAACCTGGCCCACATCGATCTGGTCGCATGCAGCCCCGCCCAGCGATGTGCCTCCGCAAACCGGCGAAACATAGGCGACGCTGTAACCTCCCACGAAGGAACCTCCCACTTCAATCGGGATAATATAGTCATGT
>JBAPYY010000131.1:0-2027 GCA_049284975.1 Occallatibacter sp. | reverse complement strand
GGCCAAAGCTCAGTATGTACGCGGCTCGATTCTCATGGGTTTCGCGCCGATGCAGGAATCCGTTGCTGCCACGCAGGAGGCGATCGACACCTTCAACCAGCTTTTGGCGCTGCCCGGAGTTTCCTCTGACGATCTGATGGCGGCCGCCTGCGCCTGGACGGTGCTTGGCGATGAACTCGGCGCCAGTAGCAAGAACAGCATGTACGATCTGACCGCGGCGCTCCGTGCCTATGCTCAAATGAAGACGTTGTTGGACCGCGCCTTGATTCTCGATCATAAGAGCCTCAAACGTAGCAGCTACGTGTTGGCATATCATAGCAGCTACGTGGTGGCATACCACGGAAGGATCGCGCAACTGGATGGCTTCACCGATCCGGATCAGGAACTCGAAGATGCACGAGAGGGTTTGCAAGAGATCGCCGCGCTTCCTTTCGAGGAACTGCAGTCGCTGTATTGTATGCGATTCCGCATGTGGATGTTGACGCTGCAAAACGACGCACTAACTCAGTTGGGCCGCTACACCGAAGCACACACGCTGGCCAATAACGCTCTCGGTGAGGTCTCGTCCCTGGCGGCCGCCGATCCACAGGACCAGCGTGCCGAGTTTGACTTGGTTGATGGTCTTGATCATCTGGCCGCTATTTACGAGGCCGCGGCAGATCCGGAACTGGAACCCTCAGCTGATGCTCAACGCCGTAATCTGACCGCAGCCGAGCCTGTGCTGCTACGCGAAAATGCAGTACTGAAAAGAATGCAACAAAGCTCTTCCCAGCAGTATCTGCGGCTGTCAATGGCAGACGCGCAGGTTCGCCTTGGCATTGTGCAATATAGACTGCGCAAGGATCCATCTGCTGCTGGGCTCGTTCGTTCCGGACTTTCGGACTTGGAGCAAATCTGCGCCCGGAACCAGAACTCGGCTGGGGTGCTAAATAAGGAAGCCAAGGATCTGCTGCAGGCCGAACCGGCCTCTGTGCGCAATCCCAAACTTGCCCTTGGATATGCCGCGCGCGCCGTGGAGTTTAGCCACCACAAAGTCCCCGATATGCTTCTGACACTGGCCAGGGCCTATCGCGCCAAAGGCCAGATCGATCTGAGCCGCGCAACCGCCCGCGAAGGCCTGGCGCTATTGCCACAGCCCCCTCCCCACGCAGCCCCAACTAATATGCGCCGCCTGCTCGAAAAGCAGACGCGCTGAGCATCGCCCAATCATTCGCAGGGATTGACATGTAGAAATGATCCGCGAACTCTGCATCGTTTCGCGGCATTGCAGTGGAGTCTTTGAACAGTGAACAGTGGCTTCTCCAAGAATCCCATCTTGCTGTAGACGAAATCGTAGCTGGAAAAGCCTCCGAGAACCCGAAAAAACAACAGCTCGCCGATTAACGGCTGTAATTGGTTCCATTCAAAGCAGTTGGAAACAGACGATTTCAACGGAATTCCGCAATCGCTTGAATCTGGTTCGGGACCAGGGGGTCGGAGGTTCAAATCCTCTCTCCCCGACCATTTATCGCAATAACTTTCAGCCTTTCTAAAATCTCTGAAAACTCCACCTATAGACGATTCTGTAGCTGTCCCAGCGCCGGCCCGCTCGTTCTTTTGAACCTGAACCCAAGTGCACCTCAAAAATCGTGGCGATCCCAACGCGATGAGATTGCGCCCGGAATTTCTTCAGCCGCAACACCTCCATCGGAAGATGGCGGATTAGCCGCATCGGCATTGGCGCGCAGCTTGGCCACTGTGAGCCAGTTGTCCTTTGAAGAATGATCGGCAAGCCACAGCGGCAAAGACATGTGCAGATAGCGGCTCAACGCTTCAGCGTGGCCCTCGTACAAAGCGCGCATTTCGCGAAGCCGCTCCACCGATCCATCGTCGCGGCAAACTTTAACTCCGCTCCCGCGGAGCAACTCGTAGAGTTTCTCGCAACGCTCCTTCGGCAGTCGGTCGGGCGCTTTGTTGAGCGGCCGCTGCGAAAGAATCTGTGAAAGGTCAACCAGCGCGTGACGCGCCATAGCGAAGGTCAGTTGCGC
>JBAPYY010000130.1:0-1736 GCA_049284975.1 Occallatibacter sp. | reverse complement strand
GTACATGATCTTCTGTGAGTGAGCCACATCCTGCTGCTGCTGGAAATAATTCTGGACAAACCCCTGCATGGTTGCGACGCGATTAGCACTTTGGTCGCCACCAAAAATCTGCTGGTCCACGGCCGGAAAGGCATGGTCGGGGTCAGGATCGAGCTGGCTTTGAAACTCGGCAAGCGGCTGCACGAAGACCTGATTTCCCTGCGTGTCGGGATTGGATTGCGTGCCGTCCACTCCGTCAATCTGCGGGTTCACTGCCTTCAGCGATCCCAGCATGTGATCGAAAGAACGGTTCTCCATCATGAGCACGACAATGTGCTTCAAAGCATCGAGGCCTGGGGGCATAGATCTGCACCTTTCGCCAGAGACAGCCGGCACGTCTGCCCACGCGGCTTTCCCTGATTGTGTAAATCGATTGTGTGAGCTCTGCGTTTCTTTCGGGGACCGAGCCTGCGATTTGTGAATTTACCGCTTGTGAGCCGGGGAAAGCGGCTGGGGATTCGCGGACCTTGCGGCTAACTATAAACGCTTAATGCAGGAAGGGAAAGATTTTTTTGCGTGACTCAGACGGTCGCCGCTTTTACCTGCCTACCAGGCCCTGACAGATACCCAGGCCAATCCGGCGAAAGCCCTCCCGCTCGCAGAATCCGCGCAGGGTAACCTCGTCGCCGTCTTCCAGAAATCTTCTTAGCTCGCCGGTCGGCAGGGATACCGGCTCTTTGCCGCGCCACGTCAGCTCCAGCAGGCAGCCGAGCGCACTTTTGTCAGCGCCGGAAACAGTGCCCGTCGCCAGCAAATCGCCAGGCCGTAGGTTGCAGCCGTTGCTGGCGTGGTGCGCGAGCATCTGCGCCAACGTCCAATAGAGATCGCGCGCATTGCTGCGCCCCAGAACCACCGGGGGTATGCCTGACTGCCTCATCTGCACCGAAGTGATGGACGCCTCGAGCCACAAGTCGAGACCGCCGTGCGCTCGATCGCTGTCGCTGAGTAGGTACGGCAACGGCGCGGGGTCATCGACCGCGCGAGCGAACGCCGCCGTGCGAAAAGGAGCCAACGCCTCCAGTGTCACCACCCATGGAGAAAGCGTAGTCGCAAAGTTTTTCCCGAGGAACGGCCCCAGCGGCTGATACTCCCAGGTCTGCACATCACGCGCCGACCAATCATTCACCAGGCAAACGCCAAAGATGTGCTCCTCCGCCTCTTTCATGGGAACAGGCTCGCCCAAGGAGTTTCCGGCGCTGACAAAAAAACCTAGTTCGAGCTCGTAATCGAGCGCTTTGGTGGGCGCAAAGCTGGGTGCGGCAGCGCCTTCATGCATCTGTCCGCTGGGCCGGCGCACCGGCGTACCAGAGGCTACCAGCGACGAAGCACGCCCGTGATAGCCAATGGGAAGATACTTGTAATTCGGCAGCAACGGATTTTCCGGACGGAAAAGCTTGCCCACATTGGTGGCATGAAAGATCGACGCATAGAAGTCCGTGTAATCGCCAACCACTGCGGGCAGCAGCATCTCCACATCCTGCTGTGCGACGAGATGCCGCGCAGTGACATGCCGGTTAAGCGTGAGGACGTCCTTGAGCAGAAGTGCGTGGAGGCGCCGCCGCAGCGCCTTTCGCGGACCAGCGCCAAGCGCCATCAACCGGTTCAGCGAGTCGGATGCGCACGCTTCCGCGGCAACCCGCACACCCTCGTTGGCCAAAAGCCCCGTACTTAACATGCCGGCCACATCGAGAATGCGG
>JBAPYY010000129.1:0-2383 GCA_049284975.1 Occallatibacter sp. | reverse complement strand
GGAATCGACCGTTTCCGCTAGCGTCACCACGCCGTCGTTGAAGCTGATTGAGCCGGCGTCGCCAAAGACGTAATTGGTACCGGCGGCGACCGTAATCGTGTTGGATGCGAAGCCGCCGAAGACGTAGTTGACTCCATTCCCGACAGCGATATTGTCGTTCGCGCCAATAGCGGAAGCGACTGTAAACGCCGACGTGACTGCGCCGCTGCTGAAGTCGATCTCGCCATCGCCGCCGAAGACGAAGTTGGTGCCGATGCCAACCGAGATATTGTCGGCTCCGTCTCCGCCAAAGACGTAGTTGGTGCCGTTGCCGGCCGTGATACTGTCCCCCGACCCGAGACCGGAATCGACCGTCTCCGCGAGCGAAACCGATCCGCCGCTGAAACTGATCGAACCGTTGTCGCCGAAGATGAAGTTGGTGCCGTCGCCGGCCGCGATTCTGTCGGAGTCGGAGCCGCCGAAGACGTAATCGGTTCCGTTGCCGACCGTAATGGTCTCCGCCGCGCTGCTGCTGGAGCCGAGCGTGGACGCCGAGGTGACCACGCCACCGTTGAAGCTGATCGTACCGTTGTCACCGAAGACGAAGTTTGTACCATCGCCAACCGTGATATTCACGGCTCCGTTTCCGCCAAACACATAGTTGTTTCCGTCGCCGGCCTTGATCGTATTGTCAGCGCCGGAATCAGAGGCGTTCAACGATATGATCGGCCCGTTGGCGATCAGGCCGTTGGCGCCGATCTGGACGATTCCATTGTCGCCAAAGACAACGTCGTTCCCGTTGCCGAGGGTGATATTGTTTGTCCCTTGGCCGCCGAAGATTATGTCGTTGCCCGAGCCGGCCACGATGGTGTTGGTCCCAGTCGATCCTCCAGCGACGCTGTATGCATCGATGGTTCCGCTGAAGCTGCTCTCAGTCTGCCAGTAGGGAACGTCGTCGATCGAGGTTACATCGCCCGGGGTTGCGGTGGAACTGAGCACGATCTGGTCGTCGAAATCTACGCCAAGCGCCGTGACGAGATTGCCGGAAGCGTCGTAGTAATCGACTCTTCCTTCGCCGCCGAAGATGATATCGTCGCCGGAGCCTCCGTTGATGGTGTTAGTTCCGCCTCCGCCGAAGATGACCATTCCCTGCGTGGAACTGGAAGCGTCGACGTTGTTGATGCCACCCTGTGTATTGAGGGCCAGGAAGCCGTCGCTACTGTTGTTCAGGTTGACCGTCACGTTATCGTTGCCCGTGCCCGTGTTCACCATGGTGATGCAATCGAAGTCCGCACGCGACATGGTGCTGGCGATTGTGACGGTGTTGCCGAAGTTCCCCAGGTAAACATCGAGCACTCCGATGTTGTTGTAGTCGATCGTAGCGGTAGTGTCGGTCACATTGTCTTTGACGACGAGGCTGTTCGCCGTGAGGGTCGCGGTTTCCGGATCGGGGTTCTGGTTGTCGTAGACCGTCAAGTAGTTCACCTGAACGCTTTCGTTCACGAAGAAGTTGGCATCCAGATGGGTAATTCCGAAGCCGCTTCCCACGGCCGGGGTTGTCGTCCAGCCCGGGTCGATCTCGGTCGGCTCTTTCAGAACAAGGTTGGTCAGGGTCGGGTCCGTCGAAGAGATGGAGAGGCTCGTGAGTTGGAAGAACCAGCCCGCGCCGGAGCCAGAACTGATGCTGAGCGAGTACCCCTCAAGGTCGCTGATCAACTGCGCTGTTGTACCGGAGAAGCCGAGACTCTCGGCCGCCGTGACGAGAGCCGATGTTTCGACCGTCATGGTGTCTGCCGCGCCGTTCACGCCCGCCGTATAGGAGAGGATGTATCCGTTCGTATCAGCGAAGTTTGATTCGGTCGGCAGCATGACCGGATGGTCGAGGACAGTCGAGATAGTGGTGGAAGGCCCGCCGTTGACGATGATCAACCCCTGCATCTGGTTGAGGTTGTACGTAGCGGGTGGCGGCGTGAAGTAATCGACGGAGCCGTCGGCATTGCGCTGGCCGTCATCTACGGTATTCGAGGGGGCGTCGCCGCCGATGATGAATTCGCAGCTTCCCAGGCCTCCGTAGAGGGTAGTCGTTACCGCCGAGTTTGTGCTCAAAATGTAGAACTGATCGTTGCCCGCATCGCCGTCGATGATGAAGTTCTCGATATTGCTGAACAGGATGGTCCGCCCAGCCCCGTAGATGCCGTCGGAGGTGACAACGAAGACATCGTTAAACTCTGTGCCGATCAACTCGAGGGTGTTGTTTCCGCTGCCGCCGTCGATGCTGACGTCGGCGTTGGCGATGTATTCGACAAAGTTATCGCCGTCGCCGGTATTGATGGCGGTTTGCGCCGATACGGACGCGAACGCCCGCACGACGAATGTATTGTTTCCACCTTGTCCGGTCAGGTCG
>JBAPYY010000128.1:0-4541 GCA_049284975.1 Occallatibacter sp. | reverse complement strand
CGTACTGTGGTACCGGGCGGGGCCTGAAGCAGTTCCTCTGCCCGCTTGCTGAAACCTTCCGTGCTTTGCGTGGCTGCGGGGCCAAGGTCCCAGTCCACCTTGAGCTGTTTGCGAGCCTGCTGCGCCTGCCACCAGTTATCGGCCACAACTGCGATACCGGGTTCCATGCCTGGCTCCCACGGCGTGTAAGCAGCGGGAGTGATGCCACCGTCAATAATCAGAACATGACGCACGCCCGGCAACGCTTTGATCTGATCGATGTTTGCGCTTTTCACCTTGCCGGCAAATACAGGAGCCTTCTCAATTGCTGCGTACAACATTCCCGGCAGTTCTACATCAATGCCGTAGAGTGGCTTGCCGGTAACAATCGAATGCGTGTCAACGCCCGGCTGCGAGTGGCCGATGATGCGGTAATCCTTGGGGTTTTTGAGCTTGACGCTGCTGAGCGCGGGCGCGGGCAGCGCGGCGGCTTTGGAGGCAAGCTCCCCATAACCTCCGGAGCGCGCTGAGGCGGAGTGAAGCACGCGGCCCGATTGCGTAGTGCATTCAGATTCCGGCACGTCCCACGTCTGCGCAGCGGCAGTGATAAGCAATTGGCGCCCAGCCGCGCCGACGCGGCGCATCGGCTCCCAACCCTGCGGCGTATTATGCGAGCCGCCGGAAAATTGCCGGCCGTATATCTTTTCGTTCAGATCGGCCTGCTGCACACGAACATTCTTCCAGTCGACATCCAACTCCTCGGCAATCAGCATAGGCAGCATGTTGCGCATGCCCTGGCCCGACTCTGAGGCGCGCGCCATGATGGTGACCAAGCCATCAGGTGCGATGTGGATGAAGGTCTGTGGCTTAAGGTCGGGCGGACTCCCTGGCTCCTGAGCTCCGGCTAGCGGCGAGCGATATAACTCCAGTGCGAGGCCGCCGCCCGCAAGGGCCGTCAACTGCAGAAACAATCTCCGGTTCATGCGCATCGGATGGCCCTCCTTTACTTGGCGCGGGCTGTCGCGCCCGCCTCTGCTGCCTGGTGAATGGCTTGACGGATGCGCGCATAGGTCCCGCAACGGCAGAGGTTGCCGCTCATTGCGGCGTCGATTTCCGCATCCGTCGGGTGAGGCGTTTGCGCAAGCAGCGCTGCGGCGGACATGATCTGGCCGGCCTGGCAATAGCCGCATTGCGGCACGTCCAGCGCCTCCCAGGCCACCTGAACCGGGTGCAGGCCATCCGGCGAAAGCCCTTCGATAGTGGTGACGGGTTGATCGCCAACAGCGCCCACTCTCGTCATGCAGGAGCGCACCGCATGGCCGCCCACCAGCACGGTGCAGGCGCCGCAAAGCCCTATTCCGCAGCCAAATTTGGGGCCCTTAATATTAAGGATGTCGCGTAGCACCCATAAAAGAGGCATATCCGGTGGCACGTCCACCGTGGTGGCCACGGTATTCACATTCAATTTAATAGGCATCTGTTCACTCCACAATCCGGTTGGGGGAAAAGGATCGGTGACGAACACAGGCTTGCGCCAAGAGTCTATCAAATCTCCGCGTTTGAATTCCACTGAGAAGATGAGGGTTTTTGGTCGGTTTACCCATTGCCCAGATGCGATGGAACCCAGGCAATGCGCTTGCAGCTTCATTCCGCCGGATCGTCAGCCGTGAAGGGCGAACAGCATGGCTTCTCGGTGGCGTGGAAGTTCATCAGCTCCACGCGGACCCCGTCGGGGTCGTAAAGGTTGAACTGGCCTTTGCCGTCCTTGCCGATCTGGGTGTGCGAATCATGCGTGCCGGTCAAACGGTTGCCGGCAGACAGCGTTTTGAAAGCCGCATCAACACTCACCACGCCGATGGAAAAGTGGTCGAGTACGCCCAGTTGGTGCTGAGTCATGCCGGCCGGAATGCCCTGGCTTTGCGTGCCGCTGACCAGCATATATTCGACCCAGTCATGGCCGTTCGGCGTCTGCTGGCTTACCCAGTCCAATCTGCCCTCCACCATGCCGCCAAACCAGTAAGGGCGGAACCCGAGCAGATCGCGGTAGAACGTGTCTTCGACTGCACGGCTGTGGACCAGAAAACCAAAATGAATAATGTGGCGGCCAATGACATTGGGAGCGTCGATGGCTTTTGGCTGCGTAGGTGGCTGGACGAATTCTACCTTGTTGCCCTCGGGGTCGTGCACTGCAAACCAGCGGCTGCCGTCAGCACCATCTTCTACTCTGGCCGGCGTCTTCCAGGAATGGGCCGCAAGGTACTTGCGCATCCCCTCGGCGTTGTCGGTGTTATAGGCTGTGTGGTCGAGCCGATTGATGTCCGCGCCCGGAGGTAGGGGGAGAACCTCAATAAACTGCTTGTCGTTGATCGCGTAGCGAACGCCTTCGGGATTTTGCGGGTCCGGCTCTCTGGCCGCGCCAATCACGTCGCGATAGAAGCGATCGGTGGCTGCGGCGTCGGATGTATAAACTGCCAGGTGCGAGATGCCCGTGATTCCAGGCCGGGTTTGAGCGGCAACCGTGACGGTTAATGCAAGAATAGAAGCAGCGGCAAGGAATCTTAAATACACTCTGCACCTCGAATATTGCGGCGAGTCAACGATAAATCGATTGACGCGAATGTGCAAACCGGCGCGATCCTCCCTTCTCCGTGCTCCTGTCGAATGCGCGTATTTGCCCAAACGCCTTCACTGCGTGCGGTGCTGGAAAATGGCGAAAGTCATTGAAATAGCTCCCCATCTATTGCTAAGGGTGTTACAACTGGAGTGTATGGCCAAACGAGCAAGATCAGGGACTGAATCGCAGCCAGGGCAACCGATAGGCCTGCGCACCCTGGGCGAGTATCTCAACCTGTCACCAGCCACAATCTCCCTGGTGCTCAATAACGCTCCCGGCGTGCGCTCCATTCCGCAGCAAACCCGAGACCGGGTGAGGGAAGCGGCAGCCAGATTCGACTACCGGCCCAGTTTTTTTGCGCGGTCGCTGCGCAAGCGCCAGTCTTATTCGGTGGGCGTGCTGATGCCGGAATTGAGCGACAGCTATGCCACGCAGGTGCTGGCCGGCGTAGAGGAGTTGCTTTTGGAGGAAGGCTACTTCTATCTCATCGCGAGCCATCGGCGCAAGCCCGACCTGATTGAGGAGTACTCCAATCTGTTGATGGATCGTTCAGTGGAAGGATTCATCCTGGTTGACACAGTACTGAAGCACAGCATGAAAGTGCCAGTGGTGGCCGTTGCCGGCAATCGCAAGATCGAGGACGTTACATATGTTGCGCTGGACCAGCGCCGTGCGGCGGAGTTAACCCTAAAGCATCTTTACCAGTTAGGACACCGCAAGATCGCCTTCATGCGCGGTGGCAGCCACAGTTCCGATGCCGACGATCGCTGGGAATGTCTGATGGCAGTGGCACGGGAAATGAAGCTGGAAGTTGCCCCCAAATTAGCTGTGCAGTTGCAGTTACGAGTATCCACGCCAGAGCTGGGATATGGTCCCGCGAGCCAGTTGCTGGATGGGGGCGCCCATTTCACCGCCTTGGTCTGCTATGACGATTTGGCTGCCATCGGTGCGATCCGGGCCTTTATGGACCATGGCCTGCGCGTACCTGAGGACATTTCTGTAGTGGGTTTCGACGACATCCAGGGCGCGTCGTACCACAATCCCAGCCTGACCACCATTCGCCAGCCGCTGCAACAAATGGGTATAGTGGCCGCGCGCATCCTGTTGCAGCGGATTCGCGGAGAGGCTACATTTTCAGATTCTGTGCCGATTATGCCAGAACTGGTGATTCGCGAGTCGACCTGTCCGCCCAGTCCAAAGCGCGCCCGCGAAAAGCGGAGTTGAAGGTTCGTAAAGACCAGAGAACGCAGGCTGTTGCCGCCTGAAAAGGGGGCCGGTATACATCTGAAGGCCTGTTGGAGTATCCTTTCCCGGTCATGAGAAAACCACAAAAACCCTTTGCTCAATCGTTTTTTCTGTTGGCCATCACCGGCCTTTTCACAATACTCTTTGGGTGCACGCTAACCTCCCACGCGCAGGCGCCTGTGCCGGACTCGCCTCAAATCGAGGCCAAGGCCCACGCCCTGGTTGCCAGGCTTACGCTCGAGGAGAAGATTGTGATGCTCGGTGGCGTCGACAGCATGTTCACTCACGCCGTGCCGTCGATCAACCTGCCGCGCTTCAAAATGTCGGATGCATCGGTCGGCGTGCGCACCTGGGGACCGACCACCGCCTATGCAGGCGGAGTGGCGCTGGCCGCCAGTTGGGACCCGGTTCTGGCGCGCAGAATTGGCGAAGGTCTCGCCAGGGATGCCCGTGCCCGCAGTGTTCATTTCCTGCTCGGCCCAGGTGTAAACATCGCGCGCTCTCCATTGGCTGGCCGCAATTTCGAATATCTTTCCGAGGACCCATTTCTCAACTCGGCCCTGGTGGTTCCATATATTGAGGGAGTCCAGTCCCAGGGCGTAATTGCGACAGTGAAGCACTACGCTCTCAACAACCAGGAGTACAACCGGCACAATGTGAGCTCCGACGTGGACGAGCGCACCATGCGCGAAATCTACCTGCC
>JBAPYY010000127.1:0-2773 GCA_049284975.1 Occallatibacter sp. | reverse complement strand
CCGGTCATTTGCAGACACGCGTGCACAGTAACCGGAGGAGCGACTCTTCCGCTCAGTTCCGGACCGTCCGCAGGAGGGTTCTCGCTGGCTGCCAGAGACAGCAGCTCGGCCGACCCAATATTGATTTCGGTTGGCGGGGACTACCAAATACCTGACAAAAGCGAAGGGACTAGCGCGACTTGCACTCGAAATGCTAATGAGCTCCTTTCAACCATTTTCGAGTGCAAGGCCTCAACTACTCCGCCCCACGGCTACCGCTCCGCCGTGCAATGGAGCGAAGCCCTCAAAGCATGGATCACGGTCGGCACCAACGGCTCCGACATCAGCCGCGACAACGGCAAGACCTGGCAGCCGCTCGACAACGGAAACTGGAACGCTCTTTCGCTACCATTTGTCGTTGGGCCGAACGGGCGAATTGCACGAATGAATCCGGCGGCGTTAGCAAGCGCGAAGTAATAGTTGGCGTTCTTCCGATTTGAAAAAACAGCCTCCCCCAGGGGCTAGGCGGTGTTTGGTGAATCCTCCGAGCATTTAGCAAGCGAAGAAGCATGCCCCGCAGGGGCTAAAGCCCATTCATTTTGCTTGCCTTTGCGGCACGACTGAAGTCGTGCCCTGACACAAGGCCCCTCGACTTGGGATTCACCAAACACTGCCTAAAGCCCTACGTTTCGTCTTTGGCGTATGCGGCACCCTTCGACTTCGCTCAGGGCAGGCTTTAAAGCCGTTCCCTTTCAAGGCAGCGGGGTCGTATCGCAGCTAAGGCATTGCCCTTTCAAGGCTCGCGCGTTTTCACTCCGCATTGCCGCGCCGCAGTTACCAAAGGAACCCACTTGGAGCGAAATCCGCCCCAGACACGGTAAAATAGGGCCAACCGGATGACTCAAGCCTCTCCAGCGGTTGCCAGCCAGGACGCCCGCATCGCACGGGACCCGGAGTTGCGGCCAAAGACTGCCCCTCACAACACCCAATCTCCGATTGCCGAGGCCAGCCAGCCGCCCATCATTCAAGTTCGCAATCTGGAAAAAACTTACACGACGGCGCGCGGCGCGCTCACCCTCTTTCGCGGGCTTGACTTCGATGTTCGGACCGGCGAGATGGTGGCAATCGTTGGCCAATCGGGCGCGGGAAAGAGCACGCTGCTGCACATTCTGGGCGCACTGGATGCGCCTACCGCGGGAACGGTACACTGCGCCTCTATCAACGTGGCTCAGCTCTCCGAGCGCGATGCTGCGGCGTTTCGCAATCGCGAGATCGGCTACGTTTGGCAGTTTCATTATTTGCTGCCGGAGTTCACGGCCAAGGAAAACGTGGCCATGCCGCTGATGGCGCGCGGCGTGCGCAAGGCTGAAGCTCTTGCCACGGCGGCCAAATGGCTCGCGGAGGTTGACCTTGAAGATCGCGGCGACCACAGGCCCGGAGAGCTGAGCGGCGGCGAGCAGCAGAGGGTGGCGCTGGCTCGCGCGCTGGTCAACAATCCCCGCCTGCTGCTGGCCGACGAGCCTACCGGCGACCTGGACGAAACCACGGCCGGCCGCGTTTTCGACCTTGTCGAGCGGTTGCACGCGACGCATGGCCTGACTTCGATTCTGGTGACGCATAACCTTGATTTAGCTGCGCGATGTACGCGGGCCTTGCGGCTGGAAGCGGGAAAACTGGACGGCAGCCGGATGGGCAATTTGTCCGAGGCTGCTCAATCTGGCTTGCCGGGCAGAGATTCGTAAGAGAAAAAGTACCGTTCGGTGTGGCTTTTGAGTCAGATGATGTAGGCGGTAAGGGAGTAGGATGGGTGTTCATCCCTTCCGGGCTGGTGAAAGCCGGATGGGACTCAACCCCGGCAGCACAAACGCCGGGCGAGCCGGACGACAGATTCCGGCCATTGTCAAGGGCTGTTCGGGACCGATTGTGCATTTCCCCGTGTCCCGGCAGCGAGTTTAAATTTGGGCGCGCGCGCGTTTGGGCTGAAGCCGGCAAACGAACCGGACGGCCACTTTCGCCGACGGCCTCCAGAGGTCAGAACCAAAGGGGGGACACATGTTCGAACGCTATACGGAGAAGGCACGACGCGTGATCTTCTTCGCGCGGTATGAGGCCAGTCAATTCGGCTCACCTTATATCGAGACCGAGCACCTGTTGCTCGGCCTGCTGCGCGAGGACAAGGCTTTGACCAATCGCTTCCTGCGCTCGCACGCGTCAGTGGAGTCGATTCGCAAGCAAATTGAGGAACACACCACGATTCGCGAAAAGGTCTCCACTTCAGTGGACCTGCCGCTTTCCAACGAGTGCAAGCGGGTGCTGGCCTACGCGGCTGAAGAAGCTGAGCGGCTGGGCCACAAACACATTGGCACTGAACATTTGCTGCTGGGCCTGCTGCGCGAGGAGAAGTGCTTTGCCTCGGAGATTTTGCAGGAGCGTGGCCTGAAGCTGGCGCAGATTCGCGAAGACCTGGGCCGTGTGACACAAGAGAAAGTTCCGCCGCAGCAGCGCCAGCGCGAATCCAGCCTGCTGACCGAATTCAGCCGCGACCTTACGCAGGCGGCCATGGATGGGCAACTCGATCCACTGGTGGGCCGCGACGGCGAATTGGAGCGCGTGGTGCAGATTCTCTGCCGCCGCACCAAAAACAACCCCGTTCTCATTGGCGAGCCAGGCGTGGGCAAGACCGCCATCGTCGAGGGGCTGGCGCAGCGCATCGCCGACGGCGAAGTGCCGAGCTTCCTTGCCGAAAAGCGCATTCTCGGTTTGGATTTGTCGCTCATCGTGGCCGGCACCAAGT
>JBAPYY010000126.1:0-7670 GCA_049284975.1 Occallatibacter sp. | reverse complement strand
CGCCCAGACCACTCTGTACGACTTTCTCGATCTGCGCCACTCTTACGTCTCGGTTGTCGAACTAGGCCTCTACGAGTCCAGCCGCAAGACGTATGAAGCCGCCTCGGCCAAAGGTTTTGAAGCGCATACTCCCAAGTGGAACGCTGAAATCGCCGCCTCGCTCCAGCGAGGATCGGACGCCATGGCCCCGCGCCTCTTTCCCGCCGTTCCCGAAGCAAAGTATCTCTGCTTCTATCCCATGGATCGCAAGCGCGGCGAACAAGTCAACTGGTACAACGTTCCCTTCGCCGACCGCCAGCGCATGATGCACGAGCACGGCCTCATTGGCCGCCGTTACGGCGATCGTGTGAAGCAGATCATCTCTGGCTCTATTGGAATGGATGACTGGGAGTGGGGCGTAGACCTCTTCGCAGACGACCCGGTGGTGTTCAAGAAGCTCATTTACGAGATGCGCTTCGACGAAGTCAGCGCCGTGTATGCTCTCTTCGGCCAGTTCTTCATCGGCGTGAGGCTGCCCATCGACAAATTCGACGGATGGCTCGAAGGAAAGCTGTGACGCGCCAAAGAGATCGGCCCCGTACCTGGATTTTGCGGAGGGAGCAGGGGCCTTCAGGCCCCTGAAACGAGGCTTTCAATGAAAATGGCTTTAGCCACGGGCCTCTCGTTCACTTTGCCAAACTACATTTCCGCGAAGTGAGCGCCATCTACGCGCACTTCGGACAGTGCCTGATCAGCGTGAGGTTGCCGATCGACTAACTCGGCGGTTGGCTGAGTGGGCACAAGAGCGTGTAAACTCGCGATGTTGAAGCTATCGGAGCAAAACATGAGAGATAATTGCCTCCCGAATTGTGCCAAGATCGCTACAGGCTTCATGGCCTGTGTCTCCTGTCTTGTTCTCATCATGTGGGGCGCATGGGCAACGTGGGGAGTCTTTCCATACTCTCTCATGGCCTCAGGCGTTGTCTTTTGTCCTGCTTTAATGCTTTGTATTGTTGCCACGCTTGGCCTATGGAAAGGAAAGATGTTCGGCTGGATAACCGGAGTCCTCGGAAGCGCAGTAATCAGTCTGGTCTCATTCTTCACAGCTGGACCTTTGTGCATCTTTCCTGCTGTCTCTTTGATTTTTCTGCTTACCCCTAAAGTTCGGGGGTTCTATTTACAGGATTACTACGAATGAAACAAGGCTGCCGGACGCCCAAGAAGACCTCTCTGTGCGGCCCCCTCGCCCCCACCCGCGTCGCCGCGATTCTCGCAGCCCTCGACGAAGCCTACCCCCGCGCTGAATGCGCCCTGACTCACCATTCGCCTTGGGAGTTGTTAGTCGCCACAATCCTCTCCGCGCAATGCACCGACGTGCGCGTGAACATGGTCACGCCGGAGCTATTCCGCCGCTTCCCTACCCCGCAAGCAATGGCCAAAGCAACCCTGCCGCAACTCGAAGCCCTCATCCGCACGACTGGATTTTTTCGCAACAAGGCCAAATCGATTCAAGGCGCGGCGCGCAAAATCGTCTCCGACTTCGACGGCAAGGTTCCGCAAACCCTCGCCGAGCTAATCACCATCCCCGGCGCAGCCCGGAAAACAGCCAATGTTGTCCTCGGCGTCGCCTTCAACAAGGCTGAGGGCGTAGTGGTGGACACACACGTCTTCCGCATCGCGCACCGTCTCGGGCTTGCCAAAGGCGAAACGCCCCAAAAAGTCGAACAAGAGTTGATGCGCATTCTGCCGCAAAGCCGCTGGATTGATTTCTCTCACCAGATTATCCATCACGGCCGCCAGGTCTGCGAAGCGCGCAAACCCAAGTGCGGCCGCTGCAACCTCGAGCAGATTTGCAACGCCAAAGACAAAACCTGGCAATCGTAAGACATGTGGGGTTAGCAGGGCTAGTTTGCCAGTAAGCTAGCGATATCTACGAACAAGCCAATGGGTCAAGCCGATGGCAGTCAATGCGATTCCAACGCACAAGGCCGACATCATCAGCAATAAATAGAGTGTCCCCAATCCATTCATGCAGGACCGAATTATATATACGTGATAATGTTCCAGAGCTTTCCCAGTAAGGACAAGTGCCCCGCAGAGGATCAGGCAGACCGTTCCAACTCTTAACACTGATTGCTCCCTTTGCATTGCAACCGAGTCAGTTTACACCAACTTACGCCCCGCGCAAAACATGCACAACCGCAGCGATCAATCCCGGAATGTCGGATGGACCAGCCTCAGCCGCAGGTTGCCAGCCGAGTTCGCGCAGCGTCTTACTTGTAACCGGTCCGATAGAAACAGCCGGAACCATGGCAACCGGCCACTCAACGTTCGCCGCGCGGGCAGCTTCGGCCAGATGGGTTGCGCTGGAGGAACTGGTAAATGTGACTGCGTCGATTCCGCTGCGAACAGCGCTGCGCAATTGCTCCGGAGCGGCTTTGGGCATAATGTTCTGGTAAGCGTCCACCACATCGACCGCGGCTCCAGCCGCGCGCAATGCTTCGGGAATCACATCGCGCGCAACGGCAGCCCGCGCCAGCAGAATTCGTTTGCCGGATAGCTTGTTTTGGAGCGTTTGCATCAAGCCATCGACCAGGCTCTCCGCCACGTATGCCTGTGGGACAAAAGCAACTTTGAATCCCGCCGTTCGCGCTTCAGCAGCCGTCGATTCTCCTACTGCGGCAACCTTTAGCCAGGCAAGCTGCGACACAGATATTCCCAGCGCGGCCGCGCGCTCGACAAGCTTTTGCACCGCGTTGGCGCTGGTCAGGATGAGCCAATCGTAGCTGGCGAACTGGCGGAGAGCAGCATCCAGCGGCGCGAAACTGGCCGGAGGATGAATCTCCAGCACCGGAACTTCGACCGGCTCCGCACCCAGCGCACGCAGCCCCTCGCTGAGTTTGCCCGCCTGATGCGCAGCGCGGGTCACCAGAATCCTGCGGCCTAACAGTGGCGGCAAACTCACTTCAAGCCTCCGGCAGTAGCAACGGCAAGCAACGGCCCCGCGCCTGCATCGATCAGCATTTGAGCCGCCAGGCGGCCCAGAGAGGCCGGGTCAGCGCCAGCATCCGGCGCGCGATGCCGCGTCTCGCGATGATAGATGCGCACCGACTTCCCGGTCTCGGGGCTGGCGACAACGGCAAAGATTTCGTCCCACAACTCAGGCTTGGCGCCAGACGCCTCGTCCAAACCTGCGCGGCAATAGACGCCGATGGGAACCTGGCAGCCTCCGCCGAGAGCCGCCAGCGCAGCCCGCTCGGCGGTCACGGCAAATCGGGTCGCCGCGTCGTCGAGAAACGCAACCGCCGCGATGGTCGTCGCGTCGTCCTTACGAGTTTCAATGCCGAGCGCTCCCTGTCCGGCAGCAGGGCAAAACTCCCGTGGCTCCATCCGTTCCCGCACCCATTCGGTCTTTTCCAGTCGATCCAGGCCCGCCGATGCCAGCAAAATCGCATCCACTTGTCCTTCTGCCAATTTGCGCAACCGGGTGTCTACATTACCGCGAAACTCTACAGTCGTGATGTCCGGCCGGAGCGCTTTCAACTGCGCTCGTCGGCGCTCGCTACTGGTGCCAACGCGCGCACCATGGGGCAGCCCCGCTAGATTCTCATACATCACCGAAACGAAGGCGTCTCTTGGGTCAACCCGCTCGGGCGTCGCCGCCAGCGTAAACGGCTCAGCTAGTTCCGTCGGCAAGTCCTTGAGCGAGTGCACCGCCAGGTCCACGCGTTTGGCGGCTAGCGCCTCCTCGATCTCCTTGGTGAACATTCCTTTTGAACCGACTTGTGCGAAGGTGACCTCTTGCAGGCGGTCGCCAGTGGTCTTGATGATCGTGATCTCGACAGAGTGACCCTGGCCGCGAAGCAGCCCGGCAATGTGCTTCGCCTGCCACAATGCCAGTTGCGAGCCACGGCTTCCAATGCGCAGGTTCATGGGCGTTTCGCCTCGCTTTTCTCGCTCAGGTTTGCCCCTTCGGTTTCATGATTGTCAGGGCTACTTTGACTTGCCGCAGCAGCATCTTCCTGTTCGGACACGCCCGCAGGCAGCGACCATGTCTCACAGAGCGCTTCCAGGCGCGCCGCGTCGTTTTCGCGGGCAGCCTGCTTGAGCGCCTGCATGGGCGGATGGAGAAATTTGTTGACCAGCCCTCGAGTGAGCGCCTCTACGGCCGCAATCTGATCCGCGCTTAACGAACCCAGCCGTGCTTGCAAGCGCCGCAATTCAGCCTGACGAATTTCCTCGGCCTGGCGCTGTAAGGCGACAATAGCCGGAGCCACATTGACGGTGAGCAGTCGCTCATGGAAGCGCTCGACCTCGCCCGCAATCAGCGCTTCTGCGTCCGTGGCCTCGCGGCTTCGCTCGGCCATGTGCGCCGCTGCCACTTGCTGCAGATCGTCGATGTCGTAAACAAAGATGCCTTCCAGCTTACCCATCTCCGGGTCCACATCGCGTGGCACGGCAATGTCAATGAAGAACATGGGCCGGTTGCGGCGACGATGCATAAAGGCCTGGCCGTGTTCACGCCGGAATATGGGATGTGGTGCGCCGGTTGAGCTGATGACGATATCGGCCTGACTGGCGGCCTCGTAGAGCTGATCAAACGGGATGACCTGGCCCTGAAAGTTCTCGGCCATGCGCCGCGCGCGCTCCAGGGTCCGGTTGGTCACCAGAATCGATCCCGCGCCCTGTTGAACCAGATGCCGGGCTGCAAGTTCGCTCATCTTGCCCGCGCCGACTAAGAAAACTGTGCGGCCCTGGAGCGATCCGAAGATTTTCCGCGCCAGCTCCACAGCTACCGAGGCGATGGAAACGGAGTTTGAGCCGATCTCTGTCTCGGAGCGGACCTTCTTGGCGGCAGCAAACGTGCTCTGCAGAAGGTGTTCAAGCTGACCGGCAATAGTGCCCGAGGCGCGAGCTACCGCAAAAGCTTCTTTGACCTGACCGAGAATCTGGGGTTCGCCCACCACCATCGAATCGAGGCTGGCCGCCACGCGGAAGAGATGCCGCACCGCCTCCTTGTCGTGATGCTCGTAGAGGTGCGGGGCCAGAAGAGCAGGGTCAAGACCGAAATGCCGATGCAAGAAACTAGTCAAGTCGGCAGAAGGCGACCCATTTCCCGCCGGCTGGTCCACGACAGCTAGAATCTCCACGCGGTTGCAGGTGGAGACAATCATGCACTCGGTTACCCCTGGTACCGCCGCCAACGCGCGAGTGGCCTCCGGAAGATCCTCGCGGGAGATGGCGATCCGCTCGCGCACCTCGATAGGTGCGGTCTTGTGGTTAATTCCGATGAGCGACAGGGTCATCACGGGGCATACCTGTGGACGCGGCTGATAACATTCGCGGCGAAGACGGCCAACATAACCAGGAAGACCACCCCGGAGAGATAAACGGCTCGGCGGCCGCGCAGGCCGGCAGTGCGGCGAACGAACAGCAAGGTGACGTATACAGCCCACATCGCGAAGGACGCGATAACCTTCGGGTCGAGGAAATACGCCGCGCCCAAAGGCGTCGCTTGCGCCAGCACCGAGCCGATGATCAGGCCGACGGTTATGCAGGGAAAACCGAACTCAAGCGTCGCGTGCGCGATGCGTTCCAGCGTGTCGAGAGGCGGCAGCCAGTCGAGCGGGAGCCACCGGGATTGCTCGCCGGGTTTGTGCTTGCTCTTGATCCGGCGCTCCTCGACCTGGTAAAGCACGGAGGCCAGCAGGCTGAAACTCAGCGCGACATAAGCCGTCAGCAGTGCCGCAATATGGGCCAGAAGCCAACTGTGGCGCACGCCTTCAGATGGGAACGTGTAGCGGTCAGGGCCAAGCGAAGGCACTAAAACTGTGAAAAACGTGATTGGTAAGATGAAGACTCCAAGCGAGATAGCGTCGTAGAGCCACCAAACCAGAAGAAAGAGGCCCGCCATGACAAAGCCCAGCAGCGACTCGATTTCGCGCACACCCATTGGCATTCCGCGATGGGTTTGGACGAGCATTTCGACGCACGAGATGAAGTGGAAGAAAAAGGCCATGCCGGCAAGATGAACGCAGGTTTTGCGCCAGCGCTCTATGCCATAGAGCACAGCCGGAAAAACGGCCACAGCGGCCGCTGCATAAAGGATTGCCGCAACTTGGAGCCAAAGAAGGTACATTCGATTCTCACCTTAATTGTGCAAACAACCAGTATACTGTGATGCAAATCACCAAACGGAGCCCCGAGCCGACTTTGTCGTTCTTAAGACGCGGTCGTCGTTACCTCAGCCGTCGTAACTTTGATTGTCTCCCTTGATGGTGGCGCATCGGGAATAAACCGAAGACGACCGGCAGACACTATACTTAATCCTGTCGAGTGCGCGACGAGCCGTCAACTAAGAGCGGCATCTCGCCGGCAAGGAGCAGGATCTTATGACTACGCCCACCCCTGTCCAGGATGTGGATTTGGAATTTGACAATGGTAGCTTTAATTCCGCGGCATTTGCCGCCGCCACTCTAGCAAATTGGCAGGCCTTGGCCGCAGTAATCGACCATACCCTGCTGAAGCCCGATGCTACGCGCGACCAGGTTGAGAGCCTTTGTGAAGAGGCGATTAGTTACCGCTTCGCTTGTGCAATGGTAAACCCTGTGTGGGTTTCCACGGCGGTCAGAGTGCTTTCCGGCTCAGGCGTTCCCGTTGGCGTGGTAATCGGGTTCCCTCTCGGCGCATCGCTGGTCTCCACGCTCCGTCAAGAAGCGGCTGCGCTTGTTCGGCTCGGCGCGCGCGAGCTGGACATGGTGATTCCCATTGGCCTGCTCAAGAGCGGCGATCATCTGGCCGTGCGGAACACCGTCCACACTGTCGCCACCGTTGCTCATCATCACGGAGTGCTGCTCAAGGTGATTCTGGAGACAGCACTGTTGAGCATGGAAGAAAAACTGCGCGGGTCCGAACTGGCCATCCTGGCTGGAGCGGACTTTATCAAGACTTCGACGGGCTTTGCCGCCAGCGGCGCAACCCCTGCCGATGTGGCGCTGATGCGCGGCGTTGCCGGCAATCGATGCGGCGTAAAGGCAGCGGGCGGCATCCGCACCCTCGCCAACGTGAAGGCGCTGCTGGAAGCCGGTGCGACTCGCATCGGCGCTTCGGCCTCGGTGGCCATTGTCCGGGAGTTGGGAGCCGAGTAGATTCTCACAAAGAAACTCGAACCACACGCGGTAAGAAGTCATGAGGGTATTTGCGCTTTGAGTGTGGTCTCCACGGAGGTTCGGCCAACATTCTCCGGGAATCCATCCGGCGTGGTGTGCGGGCGCTGGTATAGACCGGAACTAGACGCCGTACGGTTTCTCGCCTTCCTGCTGGTCTTCTTCCATCACGTTCTTCCCCGCGGGCCTATTCACTTTGGAACAAGCGACCTTTCTACGCTCACAGGTGAGACAGGCTGGCATGTCCTGGTCTCGATCTCCAATGCATGTGGCATGGGGCTATGCCTGTTCTTCTGCCTCAGCGCCTTCCTGATTACGCATCTTCTCCTCGCCGAACGCGAAGGAAATGGCGTCATTTCAGTTCGCGAGTTCTACTTTCGCAGAGCACTGAGAATCTGGCCTCTGTACTTCTTTGCGATAACTCTGGGTATCGGGATAGCTCTTGCGCTTCATCGGCCAAGCGACATCGTTGGCTTCTTGTGGTACCTGTTGTTCGCAGGAAACATTTATTGCACGGTCTTCAAT
>JBAPYY010000125.1:0-1715 GCA_049284975.1 Occallatibacter sp. | reverse complement strand
CCATGAAGGCGGGGGCTGTCGAATTCTTGACCAAACCCTTCAGCGATGGCGTGTTGTTGGGGGCCATTCGGGCCGCCCTCGAACGCAGCCAAGCTGTGCTCGGTCAAGAGGCTCAAATGCGGGCGCTCCGAGACCGTTACACCTCTCTTTCCCTACGCGAACAACAGGTTATGGCGTTAGTAGTTTCCGGGCTGCTGAATAAGCAGATCGGTGGGGAGCTTGGTATCAGCGAGATCACGGTGAAGGCACACCGAGGCAAAGTGATGCAAAAGATGAAGGCCGATTCGCTTGCCGACTTGGTGAAAATGGCCACGAGCCTCCACCCGGCGCCTGCAGCGATCAAGGCGGCGCAACGGCTATTTTCACCATCGTAACCATTCGTGGCCACGCGGAACTCGCAGACGCCATCATTCAAGTATTTGCGAGGTCGTGGGCAAGCTGATCCTGAAACCAAGCGGATAAAGTGAACGAGCTGGAGAGTCACGCCAGCATAGAAACTTTCGTTGCGGCCGTCCCCTTGAGGAGGAGAACACGATGAAGAAGACCACTGCACCGATTCCCCTTGCTGGCTCCTATCTCGGCGAAGTGCGGCATGTCTGCGCGTTTTTCAACAACGATGATGAGGAATACCGCGTGTTGCTGCCGTTCATCAAGGACGGGTTCCGTTACCAACCGGCACGGGCAAACATGATTCGTGACTGGCCTCGGGTCGGGGCGCATCGACTGCTGATTATCGCCTTCTACGCGAAGGGTTCCAGCTTGGACAAGACAGTGGGGAGAAACTCCGCAACCGTAGGATGAATGTGCATTGCGCGCCAGATGACCGTATACGGCGCCTTCGCGTACATGACGTCCAGCAGAACATGAATCACTTCATCTCCCCCTGTCCCGAGAATCGCAGCCCCCAGAATCTGTTTCGTCTCCGCATCGACGCAGATTTTGATGAAACCTTGTGTTTCGCCTTTTTCGTAGGCCCGGCTCACTTGACTCATCGGATATTTCGCAGCGAGGGCGCGACGGCCTGATTTCCGTATCTCTGCGTCTGTCATGCCGCATCGGCCTAGAGGCGGATCAGTATATAGGGCGTAGGCTTGGATCCGGTCGGAGACCCGGCGATTGTCGGCGTTAAATAGATTGTCCGCAACAATCTCGTAGTCGTTATAGGAAGTATGCGTAAAGGCGCCGCGGCCATTGCAGTCCCCCAGCGCCCAGATGCCGGGCACGCTCGTTTGCAGTTGATCGTCAACCTCGATGTAGCCACGGCGGTCGGTGGCAATCCCAGCACGGTCGAGACCCAAGTCGCTCGTATTGGGTGTGCGCCCTACCGCCAGAAGAACATGAGTGCCTGTTACTTCTGGCGGGCCTTCTTCACATGTGAGGCCAACGGCGACGCCGCCATCGCGTTTCGCCAGCGAGATACACTTCGCATTCAGCCGAATGTGAATGCCCTCAGCCTCCAGGATTTCGCGCACAGCTTGGGAGACGTCTTCGTCTTCTCGACCAATTAGGCGCGGTCCCATTTCCACAATCGTGACTTCGCTCCCGAAACGGCGATAGATCTGAGCGAACTCCAGCCCGACATAACTTCCGCCGACGATGACGAGATGCTTGGGCAAGAAATCGATATCCATCAGCGATGAGTTATTGAGAAACGGGACGTCATGAATCCCCGGCATTTCTGGAACCGAAGCACGCGCACCCACATTAATAAAAAG
>JBAPYY010000124.1:0-9101 GCA_049284975.1 Occallatibacter sp. | reverse complement strand
TCAATGAGCTTCATAGAGTTGCGATGGCAAATGCGCTCGTGTGCGATTCGGATTCGGCAAGCGCCTGGTACAGACCAGCGAATGCGCAAAACATCGTGGCTTGACCCCAGTGGAGCGTAGGTGTCTTATTGACAATCCTGCGAGAATATCTGCGGTAGTAGAAATAGCCGCTCGGATCCTGCATGTTATCGATCGTCCATTGTGCTACCTTCAACGCCAGCGTCAGGCTCTCAGGATCCCGGTCGCGGAAAAGAACAAGGGTGTCAATGGCCTGCGAGCAGCACTGGATATCGAGCGGCAACGTCTTGTGATTGTAGTAGCGAGGTGTACCATCAGCGAGGATAAAGGTCTTCTTCCAGTATCGGTAACCATCCATCATCTGACGATCAAACCGATCGTCGCCCATCGCCTTTCCGTAGCAGTGGAAGCAATCCAGGACATAAGCTGTGTGGAAGTTATCTACCCAGTGCAGATTCGACGCTTGTCCGTAGTACCACGACGCATCTTCCCGCTGATATTGCGCCGTGTAGAGCATGGCTTTTGTTGCCAGTTCGTTCCATCGTTCATTCGGTCTGTACGACGATGTGCGGGCAAGCAGGCTCGCGCCCAGCGTGTTAGCGTTATGCACCTGATGTGTGGACGTCGGAAAGTAATGAATGCACAGAGCGTCGCCTTCGCCATATGCACCGAGGTCGAGTTCGATATGCTTGCACGAACTGATTACCGTCTCCAGATACTTTTCGTCATGGAATTGGTCATAGGCATCGAGAAATGCGTGGCCGATCAGAGAGGTCCATACCACCGAGGGTGAGAACTTCTTCTCAAATCCGCTGCGCGACTGATAATCGAAATGATTGCCCCAGCACGCTCCACTGTACCCGGGGGATTGATTCTCGATGAGCCACCGCAGCATCGACTCAGAGCGGCTGCGCCATATAACGTCCCCAGTCGACTGAAAAAGGCGAATGAACCCGCGCACCAGAAAGCCCATGCCCTTGGTTGAACGTTCAGGCTTAATGCCCAGCAGCGGGCGCAGATTCAGCGGGAATCTCCGTACTCCCTGTTGAAGCACGATACGAAGCAGGGGTTGGTTGAAGGTCAGTGGCCGCAGAAACCTGGCATTCAGACCATCGAAGGTATCGTAAGCGCGATAGTCGTGGTCTTCCAGCCAGCGAAAAAGCCGTTCCAGCGAGCTGTAGAGGCGCGTCGTTGCAGCGGTCTCGGGAGGTGCTGCCGAATACGTTTCAAACATAACTGAGCCGCCGCTTGGTATTTAAATCCTCTGGCCGGATTAACCGGACAAAATCGATGAGACATTGATCCTCGCCGAGCTTCTCCGTGATTCGACTGAATTCAGGGTCTCGGTTGCCAATAACAACAGTCTGCGCATGAGCCAGCACCTCGTCTGCGCTAGACACCATGAGCCGAGAAATATGCGGAATGTGATTCAGAATGAAATCACGGTTTGCGCCAACAAGAGCCGCAAGATTCACATTGCGGTCATAAATTCGCAGGTCATAGCCCTTTCCGATGAGTCGCTCTATAACTTCGATGACAGGGCTTTCACGAAGATCGTCTGTTCCTGCCTTGAAGCTGAATCCCAGGATGCCAATACGCGCATTTCCGCTTTCCATCACGAGCCGGACTCCGCGCGTAATCTGCACTTCGTTGCTGGGAAGAACTGCGTTGAGAATGGGAAGCTGAAGGTCGTTCATTTTTGCCTGATAAGAAAGTGCGCGCAAGTCCTTGGGAAGGCACGAACCGCCGAAGGCAAAACCTGGCTTCAGGTAAGCCGCCGAGATATTCAGCTTCTTATCCTGGCAGAAGATATCCATCACCGCCTCGGCATCGACGCCAAACGAGTCGCACAGGTTCCCGATCTCGTTTGCGAACCCGATCTTGAGGGCATGCCAGCTGTTATCGACATATTTAACCATCTCCGCAGTCTCAATACTCGTGCGTTTCAACGGCGCATCGAGTTTTTCGTAGAGCCTGACCACCAGGTCACCGCTCGCGGCGCTCAACTCGCCAATCACGGTTTTAGGAGGCGCGTTGAAGTCTTTTACTGCAGTACCCTCGCGAAGAAACTCGGGATTGAAGCAGACGCCGAAATCCACCTCAGCCCTCTTACCCGAGTATTCCTCAAGGACAGGTATGACAGTTTGTCGCATCGTCCCCGGAAGAATCGTACTGCGGACAACGATAGTATGCCGATTCGTCTTGTGTTTGAGGGCCGCTCCGATTTGTTCGCACGTGCGGCGAATATATCGAAGATCGAGGTTGCCGTTGGGCTGGCTCGGGGTGCCGACGCAGATGAAGGACAACTCCGTATCCCGAATTGCTTGATTCTGGTCACATGTGGCCCGCAGGCGCCCTTCGCTGACAGTCGATGCCACGATTTCTCCGACTCCGGCTTCGACAATCGGAGACTTCCCAGAGTTGATCAAGTCGACCTTCGCGACGAGCGGATCTACCCCGACGACTTCGTGTCCGTCATTCGCAAGGCACCCAGCGGACACTGTTCCTACATAACCCAAGCCGAAGACACTTATCTTCAATGCGCGCTCCTCATTGGAAACTTTTCCTATCCCGTTCTAGCCCTATTGAAGGTTCAGTTTCTTAATCGAACCGATTGTTGTTCTGACCGACTGCGGAGAGTGTGAAACTACTTGGAGCAGTTGCATTGGCCGGCGGACCGAGGCTGACCGCTCCGGCTGCCCTGAAAGTTCACTGCTGACGATCAAGATGTTGTGGTCCTGCTACTGCGAGTGCCAAATTGCCTTTCGTTCTGTCTCAAGCCGCCAATCGTCCTCGAAAATGCGAACGGACAAGAAGACAATGGAAATACTGTTTCTTTGGCTGGCTGGCGAGCGGGTCATGGCTTGTTTCCGAATAGGTCTAACCTGCTGATATTACACAACGTAGCCGGCTCAGTGGGGTCGGTAGAGCTGGCGCCTTTTCTCCAGATTCGTTTTGCAAATAATACCGAGACCGGAAGTATTTACGCGGTTGAGGTGGTCAAATTGGATGCTTCTCCCTGTTGAACACTCGTCATGAAACGAGACAGGTCTAACGATTTATTGATCTACTACTTAAGTATCCTCCCGCCTCCGGTTTGGCAAGACTCTTGCAGATACTTCAAGTAGAAATCGCAAAAGTGTGCAACTTTGGTCATTATTTGAACACTTTAGTACCCCAAAATAGGGATGCGCGAGTCGGCTATTCTCGGTACACTTGTCCCAGTTGAAGTTGAAATGGATGTGGGATCTGTGCGCGCGCATCCACTCCGAGGTACTGTCGATAGCTGTCGTCGGCGTGCCGACGGTCTTTCGTGTTCTACGATCACACCCGTGATGAGCCACCCGGAGCAGACGCGTTGAGGGGTCTGTCGCCGTACGACTCGGATCGTGCCAGAAGGAGAATCAATCCATGAACCGCGGACTCAATTTTTTGTTGGCTGCAGTCAGTCTGAGTGTCTCTATCTTTCCTGCGCTCGGGGCCAAGCTGCGGCCTTACCAACTTTTCTTATTGCTAGCGGCCTTCGGAATGAGCGCGTCTGCACAAACACCGATCTGGTCCACGATCCTTGATCCATCGCGTGCGATCAACTGGGGGAATGCAGGATTCATAATTCCAGCCTACACGGTTGCATGTTCGACACAGCCGACTCTTCAAACGGGCGCAGGGAGCGCTTCAGCCAACACTACCGCTATTCAGAACGCGCTTGCGTCCTGTAACTCGACGCATAATGTGGTGAATCTTCCTGCTGGCACCTACTACGTCAACGGATGGAAGACCGACGGATACAACAACACTGTAGTCCGTGGAGCAGGGCCTAAGTCTACCTACATTTACCTGGAAGCTGAAGCCTGCGGCGGAACACAGGCCGCCGGGGTCTGTTTAGAAGCCAGTGATAATACCTATGATGGAAGCAGCTCTATTCTTCCCTCGGGTGCTAGTCAATGTCTTTGGACAGGTGGCCTTACGCAAGGATCCACGAGTCTCACTCTCAGCAGTTGCGGAAGCGCCCCGCCCGTAAACAATATCCTGATTCTCGATCAAGCGAATGACACTAGCGACACAGGTGGTGTCTATATGTGTGATGGCAACGCAGTGGGTTGCAACTACGAGGGGGGTCTGAACGGCAATGGCCGAATTGTAGGTGGAGTTGAGCATTCAGAAACACAGATTACATACATAACAGGCGTCTCTTCTTTAGGTGGTGGCTCTTATACCGTTACGATCTCTCCGGGAGTCTACTTCAACAACATCCGTTCCAGTCAATCTCCGGGTGCGTGGTGGTTTACGAATGCCGCGGAGAATGGGCTTGAAAATGTTACTCTCGACGGCACTTCTATCGGGGATCATAACATCAACATCTACAACTGCTACCAGTGCTGGGTAAAGAATGTGCGCTCCATCAACGCACCCAAAGATCACATTTTTCTTGGCCAGTCAGCCTTCAGCGTCATTCGAGACAGCTATTTTTATCAAGGACAAAACCACGGGAGCGAAAGCTACGCAATAGAATTTGAAATCGGTTCCGGAGTTTTAGTAGAGAACAACATCTTCCAACAGAATACGAATCCACTTATGTTCGGAATTGGCACGGGGAACGTGATCGACTACAACTTTGAGATAGACAACGTTACGACGAACCTCTATTCGCTACAAACTTCCTACTACTCGCACAACACTGGCAGCGCCTTCAACTTGTGGGAAGGCAACAGTTTTATCGGGGTCTGGACAGACGATGCGTGGGGGTCCAGCGCCAACGGTACTCTGTTCAGAAATCAACTGCACGGCTGGCAAGGCGGCGGCTACTCCACCGGCTTCATGCCAATCCAGATACGAACATGGATTCGCGGGTTCAATGTCGTTGGAAATGTGCTTGGCAGTCCAGGGATTCAGAACCAATATCAAGCATATGCAACGACGACTGCGGCCGGTAGCAACGGAACAAGTGCTGGAACAAGCATCTATGAAGTTGGATGGGCAGATACAAGTGGTTACGGCTCTTGCGGCACTGGAGTGAGCGGCAGTCCTTACTGCGATCCGAAAGCGTGGAGTACGCTCATGCGTTGGGGCAATTACGACACGGTGAACGCTGGCGTGCAATGGAACTCGACTGAGGCATCCCCGGCATCGGCAACTTATTTGAACGCAAATTTCACTTCGTCCTATTTCTCTACGCTGGCCCACACTCTTCCAGCATCTCTCTATTACGCTTCGGCACCCTCTTGGTGGACTTCGGGGAAGAACTGGCCATCTATAGGACCAGACGTAACCACAGGTAACGTAGGAACGTGCACCGGGGGAACGTATGCTGGTTATCGAGCTACGTCTTCCAGCGAATGCACAGGCGGAGCGCTCTCGACGGCATGGGCCTCGCACGTAACATCAATTCCTGCCGAAGATTGCTACTTGACCACGATGAGTGGACCACCAGATGGTTCCGGCAGCGTTCTCAATTTCGACGCCAGCCAGTGCTACTCGTCCTCCACAAGTTCGACAGGACCAGCGACCCCGACCGGACTCACTGGAGCAGCAGTCAAGAATTGAAGGGCTGGCTGGCACTGGCGCCGATTCGAATCCGGTGCCGGGCAGTTCTCTTTCCCGAATCGCCCGCTTATTCGTATCCTCCCACGGCTTCGATAGCCGGTCCCGAAGTCTTCGGGGATGGGGCCAACTCGCGCAGAAGACTGCCAAATTGGCGCAGCGGCGCCAAGCCGCGAAAAAAGAGAATGACAAAGAGCATGTAAAGCGTGAGGAACAGTATAGAAACGATAATGGTTGCCTCCAGAGCAGCGCCCGTGCTTGTAGGGGTGTCCCAAAGTGGTGTGCCCCGAATGATTGCAGCAGTGACTCCGCCCGCCACTAGCGCGGCAGCAGTGTACTTCCAGATAGAGTCAACTAGAGCTGAGACTCGAAAGCCGATCGGTCGACCGGCATACCAGAAGCTGGGAACCAGGAGTATCCAATAGACAATGCTCCACGCTGCTGCAACTCCCCCAGGTCCCCAGTGCAGCGCCACGAGAAACATAGAGACGGTTAGCCCTAGTGCTACTATATTCCAGCGTAGCCAGCGCCCTGGCTTCCCGATGGAAAGATGGACCCAGCCAACAGTGCTACAAAGCAGCATGGCGCCGATTCCCGGTCCGAACATCTCAAAAATTCTGCCGGATTCCACCCATCGTGGCCCGAGCACCAATCTCACCACGTCCCGTCCAACCAGAGTAAGATCAGCGCTCGCTGCCATACCAACGAATGCAATCATTCCGAGTGAACTCGCGAGGCTTCGGCGGAAACGATCATGGTCTTGATTCAGGCGACTCAACGCCGCCAATGCGACATTGTTTAGCGGCGCAGTGAGCTGGCTGGCAGTAAGCGCGAACAAGTCGAAGGCCTTTTTGTAGAATCCTAGAGCCTCTGCGTTAAATCGCCAGCCAACGAGTAGGTTGTCAATGTTCAAAGCGGCGTAGTTAAGTGTGAACTGCCCGTAGACCTTCGCCGCGAACCGAACCATAGCGCCTGTCTTACTCGTATTTCGCGGCCAGCCCGGAATCCAGCGGCAAAGGTACCAAGCTCCGATCGTCACGCTAAGCTGTTGCGCGATGATTCCTGCAACCAGCGCCCAAAACCCCCAGCCTTTCAAGGCGAACACGATCGAAACCACCGCATTTACCCCACGGCCGATTACATCGTTGGTGGAGGTTCCCACGAATTGTATGGCGCGCTTTAGAAGTGCAAGGTGTATGACAGAGGCTGCCGAGATAACGATGCCCACCGACAAGCAAGCGGCGACTTCCGGCACCAGCGGATTGTGGTAAAAGCGCGCAAGCAACGACCCAGCCGCAGCGAACGCAACTGCCAGCGCGACCGCAACCCCGGCATTGATCCAAAACAAATTGCTGGCAGTGTGATGGTCTATTTCCTCAAACTGGATAATCGCCTCGGTAAATCCATTGAGGCCAAAGCTGACTAAGAGGAGGCTAAAAGTGGTGACCATGGCGACAACACCGAAATCGGCAGGCTTCAACAGACGAGCCAACATCACTGTGCTGATCACCTGGGCTGCAAGAGCCAGACCTGAACCCGATATTGTCGCGGCGGCGCCACGAACCGCGAGGCTCCGTAATTCGTGGTGTCCAGTTTTCGGGCGAAAGACGCCGGTGGCGTCAAATGGAATCATTCTTAGTCTCGAGTCGAAGTACGGATAGTAGGGAGCCGCTGCGCGCTTGTGGGGTACTTTCCTTGCTGTCGGGAGGTCTGTTTGCGCGCTCAAAGCGCACCTCGTTGATGGGCCGCTCTCCGTCGAGCTGAATCATCTCACGGGCTCCAAATTTTGAAGAACCTTCGGCGGCATAAGATGCGGTTTCAGCCCTCGTCCCACAGCCCAAGTCAGTACGCGAGTAGTGCTTTGTGCCTTTGCATCCCAGGTCAGGGATTCTCGAGCGTACGTCATCCCTTGTTGTCTCAAGCGATAGAGCAGGTCTCTGTTCCCCGCGAGATCCGCCAGGATCTTCTCAATCTGCGATACCATATCACTCTCATTCGTAAGGGGTACCTTGAAACCTACGTCGGCATAGACGATATCTCCAGGCCCGCCGAAGTCCGCGACAACAGGAACAGAGCCGCTCGCAAGAGCTTCAAAGATCACGCCCGCACCGTTGTCGCGAAGGGTCGGAAATACCATCACATCAGCCGAGCGCAGGTGGCTCAGAACATTATCATGGCTGAGCCAGCCGCAGAAGGAGACCGCCTTCTCAACCCCAAGCGAACTCGCAAGCTCTTCGAGGCGGCTCCGTTCCGGCCCATCACCAACTACCGTAAAGTGAGCCGCACCATTCCGTAAGAGGGCAGCAGCGCCGCGCAAAGCGAGATCGCATGCCTTTCGTGGAACGAGACCACCGACGAAAATCAGCTCGAGTTTGGCACCTGGTTCCGGCTTGCGTAAGTCATCGCTACAGACGGAGCTACCGATGCCAGGCTCCGGGACAAAGAAAAGCTTGTCGCGATATGCAGCAAACTCCGAATAGGTTTGGGACGAAGCTGTTATGATTGCCGCCGCATGACGGTAAGTGGACCGGGCGAATGGAAGGAGCCGGTACGCATTTCTCAAGCCTGCGATCCACTCCCTCTGCTTCTTGAGTTGAGCGAATCCGGACGGCCAAGGCAAGCCACCGTTGAGCGGACCGATCACGAATGGGATCGGACCTTTGCGCAGAAAATAGGCAAACGGGCTGGGTAACACGGGCGACATCGGAACAAGGCGCAGGACGACATCGAACTTGCCCGAAAGGATGCGACGCCGAAGCTGTCGCCACGCGCACCATTCAAAGGCGATAGAAAACGGATACCTGAAGGCGGTGACTGCCTGGCTGTCATAGTTGCATTTGAAGATCTTTTGAAAACCCCACGCAAAGATGCGGTCAAGTCGCGGCGTCCGGACCACCTCAATGGAGTGGAATGGCGCATTTGCGCGACGCAGAGGATCCTCGACGTTCGACCGGGCAACCAGGGTGACGTCATGGAGTTGGGCGAGCGCCGCAGCATGACAGTAGGTGACAAAGGGAATGCTGACCCTCTCTGGATTACAGTCCGGCCCTAACAGCAAAACACGTAATCTGCTCATGGATCCCTTCGTCATTTCAGTGCCTTCAGCGCGGGCTCAATCTGGACAGCTCCGTCTGATTCACCCCGGTGAAGTCTGAGTACGCTGATACGGGAGTGCGAATCTCAGATTCACTCGTGGATTCGCTCTCTTGCTCTGAAGACCAGACGGGCCAGCCCCTCGCTCCCGCTGAGCGCTTTTTCCGCTTGAGCCGAGGACTCTGGCGAACAACCATCGAGTTGTCAATCATCGCCCAGAGCAGGAGAAACCAGGTCACTGACATCATCCGGAAGGGCGCCTCTGTCAAGCCCTCAATTATCACAGCGACGAAAAATGCCAAACGGAGGTTCCCGATGGCTGGATTCCTCCGGAACGCTGCCACCGCATTCCTGTAGCCCGTGATCAAGAGAAGAGCAAACAGCGATACACCGATCCAGCCCAGGTTCAACCAAACTTCAAGATAGCCGTTGTGAGCTTCCTGAAAAGT
>JBAPYY010000123.1:0-2244 GCA_049284975.1 Occallatibacter sp. | reverse complement strand
ACCAACGTTATCTCCATCACCGACGGCCAGATCTTCCTCGAAACGGATCTCTTCAACTCCGGCGTCCGTCCCGCGGTGAACGTCGGGCTCTCCGTCTCGCGCGTGGGATTTTCGGCGGCCATCAAGGCCGTCAAGCAAGTGGGCTCCACGCTCAAGCTCGATCTGGCGCAGTACCGCGAGCTCGCCGCATTCGCGCAGTTCGGCTCCGATCTTGATCCGCTGACGCAGAAGCAGTTGAATCGCGGACAGCGGCTGACGGAATTGTTGAAGCAGCCGCAGTTCCAGCCGCTGACATGGCAGCAGCAGACGGTGATTTTGTTTGCCGGCACGCAAGGCTACCTGGACGAATTTCAAGTCAGCGACATCCGCGCCTTCGAGGATGGGCTTTACAAGTATCTCGACTCGGCGCAGACGGCGCTGATTGAAGAGCTGACCAAAGAAAAGAAGCTGGACAATCTTCGCGACAAGCTGCACGCGGCGTTGAAAGAGTACGCGGAAAATTTCAAGGCGGAATTAGCTGCTGCAAAGGCATAACTGAGAACCGACAATGGCAAACGTACTCGATCTACGGCGGCGCATTCGCAGCGTGAAAAACACGCGGCAGATCACCAAGGCCATGAAGATGGTCTCGGCGGCAAAACTCCGTCGCGCGCAGGAACGTGCGCTCTCGGCCCGTCCCTACGCCAAAATGATTACCAGCGTTTTGGAGTCGCTGACGCGGCGCGTGGACCTCTTTGATGAGAGGACCGGCAACCTGCGCCATCCGCTTTTTGTCACTCGGCCGGAAAAGCGGGTGCTGCTGATTGTCATCAGCGGTGACAAGGGATTTGCAGGCGCATTCAACGCCAACATTCTGAAGACCGCATTCCAATTCATCAACGGCAATCCGGATAAAGAAATCGACGTCGAGGCTGTTGGCCGCAAGGGACGCGACCTGATGCGGCGGCGCTATCCGGCAGCCGTTTACACCGAGCAGACAGACGCGAACGGCCACACGATCCAGGTGAGAGACCGCAAGGCTCCAGTCGAAGTCACCGGCGACCATCCTGGAATGTTGTTGAAGCTGGAACAGAGCCGCGTCTTCGAGCTGGCTCAGAGCGTCATCTCCCGCTACGTCTGCGAAGAGATTGACGCAGTCTACATCGTTTACAACGAATTCAAATCGGTGATTGCGCAGCGGCTGGTGGTGGAGAAGCTGTTGCCGCTGATGAAGATTGGCATTCCGCAGATCGCGGGCGCAGTGGAGCCTTCGGAAGAAGAGAAAGCCCGCGCAGCCGAAGCCGCACTCTCGGCCGGCATCGAGATTGAGCCGGTGGATACGGCAGAGGCCGACGAGGAAGCGAAGAAATTCGGCACCAGCCAGGTGGATTACATCTACGAGCAGCCGTCGGAAGAATTGTTTGCGGGGTTGATTCCGCAATATGTTTCTTCCATGCTCTATCACGCGATGACGGAGTCGGTAGCAGCTGAACACGCGGCGCGCATGACGGCGATGGATTCGGCGACCAACAACGCCTCGGACATGATCGATGCGCTCACGCTGCACATGAATCGCGTGCGCCAGGCGGCCATCACCAAGGAGATCATCGAGATTGTGAGCGGCGCCGCGGCGCTCTAGAAGAACCGAGCTGTCAGCTATCAGCTTTCAGCCATCAGATTTTCGTGGAAGACAAGCGCGACGAAGGCGACACCGAGCGTCGCGGCACTCAATAGCTGAGAGCTGAAAGCTGAAGGCTGAAAGCTCCTGCAACAAGAAGGCAGAAAAATGGCAGAAAACATCGGCAAGGTAATTCAGGTTTCGGGACCGGCGGTGGACGTGCAGTTTGAAGAAGCGACCATGCCGCCCATCTACCAGGCGCTGCGCGTGGTGAGTGACGGCTTCACCGTCCCCACGCCCATCAACGTCATCCTCGAAGTGCAGCAGCACCTGGGCGAAGGCCGGGTGCGCACCGTGGCCATGGAAGCCACCGACGGCATGGTCCGCGGCATGAAGGCGATCGACCTCGGCGGCCCTATCCGCGTGCCGGTGGGCAAGGAGACTCTGGGCCGCATCATCAACGTGATCGGCGAGCCGGTGGACGAGTTGGGGCCGATCGGCGAAAAATCGCGCATGCCGATTCACCGGCCCGCGCCGCTGTTCGACGAGCAGACCACGCATGAAGAGATGTTCGAAACGGGCATCAAGGTCATCGATCTGATCCAGCCGTTTTTGAAGGGCGGCAAAATCGGCCTGTTCGGCGGCGC
>JBAPYY010000122.1:0-5328 GCA_049284975.1 Occallatibacter sp. | reverse complement strand
CCTTACAGCAGTTTGTCCGGAGCCAGAGCGCGCTCTCATGCCGCATGAACGGGCTGAAGTGACTTCTTTTCGTCATGAATGCATTGAACCGATTTCTTTTCGTCGATAGCCAGCAGTCGAAGGAAGTTGCCAGCGGTGACAGGGCGTCCAAAGAGCCAGCCCTGAGCGAGAATAGGCTGTGCAAACGTAGTGAAATATTCGGCCTGCGCAGCAGTTTCGATGCCTTCCACAATGACTTCCAGTTCCAGTGCCTCGGCCATCGCAAGAATCTGCGGCAGGATGGTCACGACCACCGACTCCGTGCCAATGGCCTGAGTAAAGGCCTTGTCAATCTTGATGGCGTCCACGGATAGTTCGTGCAGGTAGGCGAGGCTCGAATAGCCGGTGCCGAAGTCGTCGATGTGGACGGAGTGACCGCGCTGGCGGAGGCTATGGATGGTCTCAATTGCGGCTTCGTGCCGGGCAGTGGAGCCTTCGGTGATCTCGACGGCCAGCGCACGCGCGGGGACTGCCATCTGGGCAAGGGAGCGATCGAGCATGGGTAGAAACTCTGGATCGGTGAGATCTGCGGCGGCCACGTTAATGCTGAGGCGAAAGTCGGGATGTTTTCTGAGTGTCTCGCCAAAGTCGCGCAGCGTCTGGCGTAGCACAAGTCTGGTGATTTCTCCTACAAAGCCGCGCTCTTCGGCGATTCGGACGAATACATCGGGGCCGACCACAACGCCATCTTCATCGGTCCAGCGAACCAGCGCCTCCGCGCCCACTATGCGCTCAGTGCGCAAATCGACTTCGGGTTGATAGACCACCCGCAACTTGTCCCCGCGGATCGCGCGGCGGAGCTGCTGCTCGACGCTCTTGTTGCGGCGGTAAAGCATGCACAGGACAAGGCCGAAGAGCGCGCCGAACAACCCGCCCAGAGCGATACATCCGGCGAACTTAGTGTGATTGTCCTGCAACATTTCGGGTATGGTCGTATAGGCTGTGGCGCAACTGAAGAAACGGATCGAACACCGGGTTGAGAGCAGTGTGTCTCCCTGCCGGAAATTACCTTCATGGGTGAAGACCGGCAGGCTGTCTGAAGTCGGCTCACCAAGCAAAGAACCAGAGCTCAGGCTGGGAGCGTCGGTCACGGTCAGGGTATAGTGCATGGGGTACGGCTCCACATGCATCCGCGTGATGGGGGTGAAAACTACAAAAGCATCATTCAATTGAAGCGTGATGACTTGCAGGCCGTTGCTCCTGTATGGAGCAAGGCTCTGGTAGATTTTCGTTCCGTCCTGTTGGGTAAAATCCACCTTGGATTGCGCGCCAGGACGTGCCAGCTTGCCCAAGTCGGCCGAGCAATCAATGTTGCCGTCGCCGTGCATGCGGCCCGCGTCCCTCAGGAATTCCGACTCGAAGATCAGGGCTCGAAAGTATTTGATCTCGCCGCTCGAGCAGGGATGGAGCTGAGAAGCGCCCACGGCTACCAGGGCGGTCCGCAATTCGGAAGATGACGCTTCCCAGTCCCCCACAATGCGGTATGCGTACTCATTGAGCTTGATGTCGGCTACTCTTACGGCGATAGCGATCCCTAGCCAATAACCAGCGGTGATTCCGACCGCAGCCGCGACGATTATTGTTGCCGAAGAAAATAGCAGTCGCTTTTTGCGGGAAGTCATTGCTCATTAACCGGTTCGGAATGCCTTCCGCTCGCGCACCGCGGCAGTGAACGGAGCGATTTCGCGGTCAACACGCCACAGCGAACCTGAAGCATTTGTTCGCTTTCAACGGATAAGCCATATGAATTCATTGGCCTGTGTGACGGAGATCCTGAAATCTCAACTATTGCTGCCAGCATGACTTCACTATCGGCGCACTTGGTGACGAAGTTTAAGCCGCGGTAGGGATTTTAACAATGCGCGAATGCACTGTTCCTATTGCTCTCTCCAAGGTTGCGCTGACCGAAATCGAAGGACAGACTGATTACCGCAAGGCGCTACAGCAGCTTGCCTGCTGCCAGGTCACGAATGAGCCCGCGGTCAGCGGCCAGAAAGTCGTAGTCTGATAATTCTTCCAGCCGGACCCAGCGGAACTGATGATAGATATGATTGACGATTTCGCCTGTGAACTCGTGCACGGCAAAGAACTGCAAATCCACCGCGCCGCCATGGCGGTAGTTGTGGCGAATGCGCGTGACGGGCGGACCGATGGTGGCCTGAATGCCCAGTTCTTCGTTCAACTCGCGGGCCAAAGCCTGCTCCGGACTTTCGCCGGGCTCGATCTTTCCGCCGGGGAACTCCCACAGCAGCGCCATTGGCTGGTCGGGCCGGCGCTGGCCAATCAGCACTTCGCCGCCGCGCACGATCAGCGCCGCCGCAACAAAGCGCAGCGCCGGGCCAACAGGCCGTGAATCGGGTTTTGGTCGAACTTCTTCCACACCACTAGTTTAAGCGCACGAAAAGGGTTGCAGAGTTTGAGCTGTACATTCTCCTGATTGTTGGAGCGAAAACGGCGCTGATGTTTCTATGGAAGCGCCTAGCTTCCAGAAGGGAGTGATTCGCCTCCGACGGCCGCCTCAGCCTCCACAGCAGCCTCGGGTTGGAAGTAGCCCCAGCCTTTCTTTGCCGCTGCTTCGAGCAGTCCCGGAGACGGGTTCACCGGGAATGCATTGCGCGCCATTTGGAGCATGGCCAGATCATGAATGGAGTTGCCGAACACAGCATCGGGACAGGTGAGGCCTATGCGCTTGAGTGATGCAGCCTTACCTTCATCGGTGGGCACGTCCAAAATTTCGGTGGTGATGAGGCCCGCAACCACGCGCACCTCGGCAGCCAGTATGCGCTCTTCGGGAATGCCCAGATCGCGCACGCCCTCGGCAACCACCCACTTATTGGTAGAGCTAACGGCCCAAATCTCGACACCGGCCTTGATGAGCGCGCCCACCAGTGCTGCCATCTCGGTGAAGATGCGCGGCTGAACATGTTTGCTTATGTAGCGGGCGGCGGCGGCGCGCAACTCATCATCGCGCAGTCCTGCGTACATTTGCACCATTTCGCCGCACATGTCCTGTTCGCTCACTTTTCCGGCCAGGTAGCTGCGATAGCGCGTATCAACCAGGTCGCTGGTCGAGCGCGAAACCAGGCCCTTCCTCAGTGACCAATCCATAAAGCCAAAGCCGGCGTCGCCGCCCCACAGCGTCCCATCGCAATCGAAAACCGCAACCTTTGGGTTGCCCGCGAAGACCAGCCGCTCGAATTCCTGCGCGGTCCACCGGGGAACTTCAACCTGAGTTTGTGTCAAGCGTTCCTCTTATCATTCTCAAAAAAATCGTCTCACTCTATTCTCTTTCAAATCGCGCGGTTTTGCACGTGAAGGTTTGATGAAGCGCCAGTTCAGGGAACAAAATCAGTGCTTTTTTCACAGCGCCCAGCCTCAGTACCAGAACTTGAATTGCGGCCAGTCAGCGGCGTATGTGCGCTTGCGGTGACGCAGCCAAAGGTAGTGGAGATGTTCGAAGTCCATTATCCATGGCGCGTCAAAAGGGCCGAGATCGATGACTTCAGCGTATGAGTCGGTGTAGTCTTTGGGGTCGTCGCCAAGAGTAAGAACAGATTCGCCGGTGTAGCCATTCCAGCCCCAATAGAAGTAGTTCTGATGGCCGCTGATGGCAGTGGGCAGTCCGTATTTCGGTCCCAGAACATTCACTGCACTGGCCTCGCCGTAGTTGCGGCAGAAGATGGCGGTCTGGGCGCGCACATCGGGCGGTAGAGCTTTGTAGCGCTGGGCGAAACCCTCGACCATCTGCGGCCATCCGAAGCGGTCGGAGAGGTATTGCGGCAGCGGGCTGCTGAACTTCTCGCTCTTGACGTTGTTGGCGCCCACGCGCGCCGCGTAGGCGGTGTATTTCTCCGGCGGCAAAATTGTCAGCATGAGCGGAGCGCTGGCAAGACATAGCAGAAGGCCCAAAATCACCGTGTAGGCAATCGGCGGCCAACTCTGTCGCGTGAGTACGCCGAAGGCGACAGCTCCAGCGGCGAAGAGTGCCGGATAGATGGGCGCGACGTAATAATCCTTAGCGTGCATCGCCATCATCATGCCCAGAAACAGCAAATAGGTAAATACGACAAAGCGCCACGGGCGAGCCTTGCGCGCGAAGGCGAGCCAGGCGAGGCCGCCTATCCAAAGCGGGGCGGAAAATATGAGCAGCATGTTGACTTGCTCACCCAGAAAGGCCAAAGGCGGCAGTTTGATGTTTTTGTCAGAGTGTGCGACACCATTCAGCAATTCATAAGTCGGGAAGTGATTGACCCATTGCCAGATTAAATTGGGCAATGCCAACAGCAACAATACGCCTACGCCTGCCGCGCACCAGCGCGAACAGAGGATGCGCCGCTGCGGGCTGATAATGAGGCCGAGCAAGAGTGCCACTAAAAAGAAAACCGTGGAGTGTTTATTTTCGATGCCCAAGCCGGCGAGCAATCCGAATAGCAGCCAAGCATGAGGGCTGGATGTTCCATCGGCCAGCCGCAAGACGGCCAGCAACGCGCCCATCCAGAGACAAGGTTCGAAGGAGTTCATTGAGAGGTAGTTTGAGGTGCCTAGAAAGACCGGTGCGGCGAGGACAGCCATCATAGCCAGCACCTGCGCGGTGCGTCGTCCACCAAGCTGCCACGTGATCAGACCAGTGAGCCCAACAGTTATACCTCCTGCCACAAAGCTGAAGATGCGAATGCTCGTCGGCGAAAGGCCAAAGAGCGTCTCTGCCATCCGCGCCTGCAAGGCTACCAGTGGCGGCATATCCACGTAGCCCCGGGCCAGATGATGGCCGCAGACCAGGAAGTAAAGCTCGTCGCGAAAAAAGCCGTAGCCCAGATGACTACCCCAGAGCGAGCTGACGAAGTGGATGAGTAATGTGAGCGCGGCAAAGAGAGTGGCGAGCAACACGGCATCGCGCAGCGGCGTTCGGGCGGGCCATTGTTCAGAAGTGTGCGAAGGTGCTTCGGGCAAGACGAGTAAACCTCCTGGGCGACAGTCTACGCGATTGTACGCGGTAGCGGCGCGGAGGGTTCCGGGAATTATTAGGTGCAGCTTCCTAAATTTGCCGGGCTGGATTTGTTGCTTCCTGCCCTATTGCCAGAAAGAGACAAGAGATTGGAGCGCCCGGCAAGTATTTCGATCAAATGCGAATCCTTACCGGGGTTCATCTGCTTCGCTATTTTTGCGCGGAATCTTGCCCCGAATTCTGTTCGCGTTCCTTGTTCCACTCAGCACGTTCTTTCAACTGCTCATTCTGTACAAAGTGAAATGCCTGAATAAAGGTGTGCATTACATCGTCCAGTGTCCGGC
>JBAPYY010000121.1:0-6590 GCA_049284975.1 Occallatibacter sp. | reverse complement strand
CAATTGGTATTATCCAGCCTTTGTCGCCGGCTCTCATCAGTTGGATGTGGTTTGGGGAACGCTGAACACGGTGGTGCTGATAGCCTCCAGCTTTACGATGGCCATGGGCGTGTGGTGCGCGGAGACGCGACGCAGACGCGGGTTGATGCTCTGCCTGAGCCTGACCTTTGTTCTCGGCTTGGCATTTCTGGGCATCAAGACTATTGAGTATCACGAAAAATGGGAGAAGCATCACGTCCCCGGCTTACATTACAGTTTGCGGTCGTTCACTGATCCCCAGTCCGATCCCGAGATTTTCAAGGAGTATCACGACAAGCCGCTGGCGCTTGACATGGCTCGTCACACCGAGATTTATTTCTCGCTCTACTTCGCCATGACCGGAATGCACGCGCTGCACATGATTATCGGCATCGGAATTCTGGCATTCATGTTCTATCGCGCCAAGGCCGGGGCGTACACTTCGGGCCATGTGACGTTTGTTGAAAACTTCGGCCTTTACTGGCATTTTGTGGACATTATTTGGATATATCTTTTCGCGCTGCTTTATCTGATCAGCAGACATCAATAAAGGGACTAGGGACTAGGGACTAGGGAACAGAGGATTAGCGCATGAGCGAGCAAGCGAAACACGACGAACACGAGCATCACATTGTAGGTCCCCTGGTTTACGTGGCCATTCTTCTGGCATTGCTGCTGGGTACCGGGCTCACAGTCTGGGCATCGTTTCTCGAGCTGGGCCCATGGAATCCTGTTATCGCGCTGGCTATTGCCACTTCCAAGGCCATATTGGTTGTCTTGTTTTTCATGCACGTAAAGTACAGTACCAAGCTGACCAAGCTGACCGTCTTCGCCGGTATCTTCACGTTCCTGGTGCTGATCTCAATGACTCTGTCGGATTACATCAGCCGCGCATGGGGTAGCTGGTAGAGGAGTAGCTATGGGTCCCGCTCGCGCTGCTCGACCAAACAAGCCGCGCCTTGAAGAGCTGGGTGATTTCACCACCACCACAAGAGTGATTCCCATTTCGCTGATGGCGATGGTCATCGGCGTCATCGGCGCATTGGTCGCGTGGTTTCTACTAAGACTCATCGGCTTTTTCACAAACCTTTTTTACTATCAGCGCTTCGATACTTCCTTTGCTTCGCCAGCCGGAAATCATCTGGGAGTTTATGCCGTCGCGGTCCCTGTCGTAGGTTCGCTGATTGTGGGATTGATGGCGCGTTACGGCTCAGAGCGCATCCGCGGCCACGGCATCCCCGAGGCCATCGAATCCATTTTGATGAGCGGCAGCCGCGTAGATCCGAAGCTTGCGATTCTCAAGCCGCTGTCGGCTGCAATTTCCATTGGTTCCGGCGGCCCTTTCGGAGCAGAAGGCCCGATCATCATGACCGGCGGGGCCATCGGCTCCATGGTGAGCCAGTTTTTTCACTTCACGAGCGTAGAGCGGCGAACCCTGCTGGTGGCGGGAGCGGCGGCGGGCATGTCGGCCACTTTTGCCGCGCCTCTGGCTTCAGTACTGATCGGCGTCGAACTGCTGCTCTTTGAATGGAAGCCGCGCAGCGCCATTCCGGTTGCACTGGCCAGCGCAACAGCTTGCGTGGTCCGGCGGTTCTTGCTGGGGCTGGGTCCGCTCTTTCCCGTGCCAGATCATCCGGCCTTCATCGGACTTTGGGGGCTTGGCGGCTGTGTTGTTGCCGGCGTTGCGGCCGGAGCGCTCTCGGCATTGCTGACCGTTGGCGTTTATGCCGTAGAAGACCTGTTCCAAAAGCTGCCGATTCACTGGATGTGGTGGCCGGCAATTGGCGGTGTATTTGTAGGCCTCGGCGGCCTTATCTTCCCGCAGGCGCTCGGCGTCGGATACGAAACCATCGGCAGCCTTCTGCAGGGGGAGGTGCCGCTGGCCATCATTGCTGGAGTGTTATTGGTAAAGTCCGCTATCTGGATGATTTCGCTCGGCTCGGGCACATCTGGAGGCGTATTGGCTCCCTTGCTGATGATGGGCGCCGCACTGGGCGGCGTCGAGGCAATTTTTCTTCCGCATATGGGCGCGGGATTCTGGCCTCTGCTCAGCATGGGCGCCATTCTTGGCGGTACCATGCGCTCGCCGTTCACAGGCATCGTCTTTGCCCTCGAGTTGACGCATGACTTCAACATGCTTTTGCCGCTGCTGGTAGCCTGTTTCATCGCGCACATGTTCACGGTTCTCACGCTCAAGCGATCCATTCTCACGGAGAAAATTTCGCGGCGCGGCTATCATCTGAGCCGGGAATACTCGCTCGATCCGCTGGAAATTCTTTTTGTGAAAGAAGTAATGCGCACCAATGTCGTGGCTCTCGCCGGCGATCAAACGCTGGAGGAGGCATATCGTCTGATTCACTCCAGCAAGCGGCCGAAAGGACAACAGCTCTTCCCAGTTGTCGGAGTTGGAAACAAATTAGTGGGGGCGGTTACGCGCAGCGGGCTGATTCTGCTGCATGAGCGGATGGGAGAAAAGGCCGCGACCACCGCTCTCACTGATATTGCCGAGCAGAATCCTCAGGTGGCTTATGCGGACGAGCCTCTGCGAGCGGTTGTGAACCGCATGGCGGAGACGGGCCTTACGCGCCTTCCTGTGCTTGATTCCGAGAACGGCGGAAAGATTGCCGGCATGGTGGCGCTCGGCGATCTGCTGCAAGCCAGGACACGCAACTTGGAAGATGAACGCGCCCGCGAGCGTGTGCTGCGGATTCGCATGCCGTTTGGGCATCCCAAAAAAGAGCGCGAGGTGCAGGAATAAGTCCAAGGCCTCCCTGCGAGAAGCTTTTGCTTTCAATCGGGAATGAGCGCCGCAATTGCGCAGAATAAGCGCTGCCAATGCGTTCTTCCCGTTTCTGGTCTATAATTCGAGACAATTTCAATCCCAGCAACTGTGTGTTTCACACGATCTAATCCATTGAATTTCGATCAAGTCCTCCTCGGACGATGCCGATGACAGAGAGGGGATATCGGAATCGTACTCAGGACGCGTGTGAACATTTTGGTCTTTAAACGGTTTCATCGTGGGTCTGCACCTGGCGGCAGGGCGGGGAAGTGCGCCTTCTTTCATTCAGCGGGCGGGCGCGGCGCTTTTTGGATCGAGTTGAGCCGGAGCGCGGGAATGCTGCTGGCTGTGATGGTCCTGGCGGGCTTGGTGGCCTTAGTCGCCGATGCGCAGGTGACAACCGCGAATGCGCAGGCGACAACTGCGGCAACGGCCGCACGGCTGGCGAATCTGCCTCCGCGTGTGGCTCAGGAGGCACGGTTTCTGGCATGGCGCGGCTGGACGAGAAACGCGACAAGCAACGGGAATCAGCCTTGGGTCGGGGCCGGACACCTTGCGCGTCATGCGCAGTCGGCTATGCCCGAGGGGCAGGCTCAGGCGCAGGCGGAAGCAGAACCGGAGGGAACCGCAACCTGGCAACCGCTGGGCCCCACGGCCGTTCTGTCGCAGAGCTTTGGGCTGGTCACCGGGCGCATCTCTGCGCTGGCTATTGACCCCTCAGATACAACCGGCAACACGCTTTACGTGGGAACCACTGGCGGCGGCGTCTGGCGATCGCAAAATGCGGACACATCCAGCGCAGAAGGGATCAGTTTTATACCGCTCACGGATGACTTGTCGGCAATGAGCGGCGCGGCGGACTCCTCCATCAGCATTGGCGCGCTTACCGTTCAACCGGGTGGAACGAGAGTAATTCTGGCCGGTACGGGCGATCCCAATGATGCCCTCGATTCTTACTATGGCGCGGGAATTCTGCGCTCTACCGATGGCGGCACAACCTGGACCCTGATTCCCAACACCGTCGATGGCCTCTACAGCTTTGCCGGAGAGGGTTTTGCGGGCTTTGCATGGAGTTCGGTGAACACAAATCCTTCGGCTTGCGGACCCAATCCCGTGCAGCTTGTTGTGGTGGCCGCGGTCTCGCAAGCCTACGAAGGCACGCTGGTAAACGCAGAGTGGCCCGGCACAAGCTATGAAGGGTTGTACTACTCGACGGACGGGGGCGAGAACTGGTGCCTGGCGACCATCACGGACAGCTCTGGAGCAGAGGTGCAGGGACCCAACGCCTCTTCTGCGCTGCCGGACGGAAACGCGGCAACCTCGGTGGTCTGGAACCCGGTGCGGAAAATGTTTCTGGCGGCGGTGCGTTATCACGGCTACTACCAATCCATAGACGGCATCACGTGGACGCGGCTTGCAAATCAGCCCGGCGCGGCCACGAGTACGGGCACGAACGCGAGCCTGAGCAGCGCATGGTGCCCGACGAACCCCGGCGGAACAGGGTTGCCGTCGTGCCCCATCTTTCGCGGAACGTTGGCAGTGAATCCGCAAACCGGCGACTCGTTTGCCTGGACGGTGGATATTAACAACGAGGACCAGGGAATCTGGCAGGACCTGTGCGCTTTGGGCGCCAAGGCCTGCGCCAACCAGACCATCACCTTCGCCCAGCAATGGAACACGGCGGCGCTGGAGGTTGCGCCCCCGCTCGACACGACGATCCAGAACGGCGACTACAACCTCGCACTGGCTGCGGTTCCATCCGGGCAGGAAACGCTGTTGCTGGCCGGGGACAACGATCTGTGGGAGACGGCGTGCCCCTACTCACAGGGTTGCAAGTGGCGCAATGCCACCAATTCGACCGTCGGTTTCTGCGCGCAGGTGGGCGAATACCAGCATTCGCTGGCGTGGAATGCAGCCAATTCGATGGAGATTTTTGTGGGCAATGACAGCGGGCTGTGGCGCTCGACCGACGCCATCGCCGAGAGCGGGCCGGTTTGCAACGCGACCGACGCCGCTCATTTTCAAAATTTGAACGGCAGCCTGGGTTCGCTGGCCGAGGTTGAAAGCATCGCCCAGTCGGGTGCGACGCCTTACACGATGATGGCTGGCCTGGGAGCAAACGGAACCGCCGGCGTGAGCAGCGGTTCGGGCGCGACGACCGACTGGCCGGAGGTTTTGGGCGGTGATGGTGGGCCGGTGGCTATTGATCCGAATGACAGCGCCAACTGGTACGTAAACAACCAGGCGGGAGTCTCTATTTTCCTGGGCACGCCGCCTGCGGGAAGCACTCCCGGCGCGTTCAACGCTGTGCTCAACTACTCGACCGATCCCGGCGCGACTACGCCTGTGGCGGCAGGAGGAGTTGCGACTGCGGATGTAGTCAGAGACGGGCTGAGCATGGCCGAGGGGCCGCCTTATGCCCCGGCGGCCTTTCTGGTGGACCCGCTCGACAGCGCGGAACTGCTGATTGCAACCTGCCGTGTATGGCGCGGGCCGGCCAACGGGGTGGGCTGGAGCGCGGCCAACGCCATCAGTCCCATCCTCGACGGCGTAACCGGAGAAAATGATTGTTTGGGCAACGCGCTGATTCGTTCAGTGGCGGCCATGGCGCTGCCTGTCTCGACGGCGCTACCTGCAGGCGGCGAAGTGGTTTATTTGGGCATGTACGGCTCAGCAAATGGAAACACGGCGCTGGCCGGCCACGTCCTGAGCATGAGTTATAACGCCGCTACTCAGGCCTGGTCCGCGCCGGCAGACCTGACCGTGCTCAGCCCAGTCACCAACGACACCCAGCCGATGAATTTCTACGGGATGGACATATCCAGCATCTTCATCGACGCGCACGACCCAACTGGGGAGTCGGTGTACGTTACCGTCGCGGGCTTTCCAAAGCCAGAAGCTGTTATGCAGACGGTCTACGGCTCGACCAACGGCGGCGCTAGCTGGACAGCATTGACGGTGAACCTGCCTTTTGCTCCGGCCAACAGCGTAGTGGTTGACCCGCAGAGTTCGAGCACGGTTTACGTGGCCACTGATGCCGGAGTCTATTCGACCCTGCAGATTGGCTCTTGCGCGACCATCAATTCCAGTTGCTGGTCGCCCATGGGAAGTGGACTGCCGAATGCGCCGGTGGTTGAACTCAGCGCAGCGCCCGCATCTGGCAGCGTGCATAATCTGGTTGCCGCCACCTACGGCCGCGGCATCTGGATGACGCCGCTGCTGGGAGCGGGCGGAACCGGCACGGGCCCGGCAACCGACACGCTCTCGGCCACCACGTTGACCTTTTCCAGCACGGCTTCGGGGCAGCTCTCGACCGCGCAGATTGTAACGCTGACCAATAGCGGCAGTGTGGCGCTCGGTTCCATCGTTGTTTCCGTAAGCGGAGAATTTCAACAGGCGAATTACTGCACCGCCAGCCTCGCGGCCAATTCGAGTTGCGCCATTTGGGTGCAATTCGCGCCGACAACGACAGGAGTTCAGAACGGCACGTTATTCATCTATGACATCACGCGCGCGCAGCCGCAGACGGTGGCTCTCAGCGGCAATGGCCTTGCCCCGCCGGTGCTCGGCGTCAACCCGGCAAGCTTGACCTTTACAGGGCAGACGGTGGGCCAGCCCTCTTCAGCGCAGATGGTCACGATAAGCAACACCGGCGGTGCGCCGCTGGCCAATGTTGGTTTCCAGATTACCGGGACATCGGCGAGCAGTTTTTTGTATCAAGGCTCGACCTGCGGCGCAACTTTAAGCAATCTGATCGGCCAGAACAGTTGCACGGTTGATGTAATCTTCA
>JBAPYY010000120.1:0-4395 GCA_049284975.1 Occallatibacter sp. | reverse complement strand
GCGAAGCCCAGGCGCGGCGAAAGGTCGTGATAATCGGTAAACCATAGCCCGGCAGTCGAGGTCTTGGTTACGCCGGCGGGAACGGTCCCTGAGAAATTTGCCGGCAGAGTATATCCGCTGAGTGATCCCGTAACCGGAACTTGCCCTGCAGCAATCGACGGATCGAAGTTACTCAGCCTGCCATGGATCTCCATCGGCGGACCGAAAATCTCATAGCGCAGACCGGCGTTCACCGTCAGCCGCTGCGTCATTCTGATGTCGTCCTGAATAAAGGCCGCCACGTCTGTGTAGCGCTCGTCCTCGCGGAAAAGGCCCGAGGCACCGTCAATCCCTGCAATATTGCTCGCACCAATAGGGCTGCCATTTTGTGCCGCGCTCTGGCCAAGCAAAAAGTCTTCAAAGGTGTTGACCATAAGCAGTCCGTCAACGCCGTAGGGCGGGTTTACGTCTACTTCATGACGCTTTACCTCTGCGCCGAAGCGCATTTCCTGGCGGTTGCGCGTACGCGAAACGGTATCTTGCCAGATAAAGCTGTTAGTGTTCTGCCACTGCGATGGCGTTCCCGCATCTCCCGTGGTAAACAGGCCGTTGATACTCACTCCCGGCGCTACGCCCGGCATTCCCGTGGGCGTGCTCATTCCAAGGTCCGACGCCTGAATTGGGTTCCCGACTGCGGAGAGACCGCTGAAGCGCATATAACCGAAGCGCGCCAGGTTGATGAGGTCGGCATTGACGACGTGCGTGTCGGCCAAAACGAACATCGTGTTCTCGTCGAGTTCATCGGTGCTCCATCCGGGAACATTGGCGGCACTCGGCGAAAAAGGATATAGGGTAGGGGCGCGCATAAAAAAGAATCTTCCCGCGAGCATGTTCTTTTCCGTTATCAACTGATCGATGTTCACGTTGAATTGGTCTTCGGTGTAATGAGCTGGAACTGAGAAGGTTGACTGACCGATGGGAAGCTCTCCCTGAGCTGTAGGTAGATCAATCTGCGGACTGGGAACTGCATACTGGCCATTACTCAGTTTGAAGTTAAGCAGGGCCAGCGCAACCGGATTGATGTTGGAGCCGTCGCATGCCACCTGCGTTCCAAGTGCATTGGTCAGATAGCCGGGCGCATTCCCGAAGTTGGCGGGGCAAAACTGTGCTCCCAGAGTTGCAGCAGAACGGTCATTGGTAAGCTGCGGCAGATCGGTAGTTGATTCGGATCCGACTGCGCCGCCATTGACCTCTCTAATTCCCTGATACTCGACAAATAGGAAGCTCCTGTCCTTCCGCATTGGACCGCCGAAGGACGCGCCAAAGATATTCTTCTTTAGAGTCGGACGCGGCTGATTGTTGTCCAACTTTGAAAAGAAGTCATTTGCGTTAAAGATGGTATTGCGCACAAACTCCCACGCGCTTCCGTGAAAGTTGTTTGTGCCGCTCTTGCTTACCAGATCTACATTTGCTCCGGCGCCCCTGCCAAAAGAGGCGTCATAATTGGCGGTCTGCACTTTGAATTCCTGAATCGCGTCCGGTGCAGGAATGGCCGTGCCCACCTCTTCCCCATCATTCTTGGCGGAGTTTTGCGAGAGGTTGTTAGCGTCGATGCCGTTGAACTGGACGTTATTCGAGGTTGTCTTGGCGCCGTTCGAGGTAACATTCTGCGAGTTTCTTCCTAAAGTCCTCACGTCGGGAAGCGCTACAATCACTCCCGGCGAGAGCGCAAGAATCTGCGTAAAGTTTCGGCTAGACAAAGGGAGTGCCTGGATCGATTCTTGATCGACGGCGCGACCCAGCGTTGAGCTTTCCAATTCGGCCATCTCCGCGTCACCCGTCACTTGGATGTTTGCGCTCACCCCTGCTACTGCCAAGGCTACGTGCAGCGAACTCGTCTCGCTCGCCGTCACGAGAATCGATTGCGACGTGTGCTCAGCAAATCCCGCTACTCTCACTGTTACCCTGTAACTCCCCGGAGGTAGCAATGGTACGCGAAAGACGCCCTCTGACGTCGTGATCGCTGAACGCGACAGGTTGGTCGCCTCATTTACAGTTACTACCTCGGCGCCGGCGATGACTCGGCTCGAAGGGTCATACACTACGCCCGAGATGGCGCCTGTTCCTGGTGTCTGTCCAAATGCCCCCGTCAACACGACAAGCTGCAATATCATCGATACCGAGAAATGGCGCCGTAACGAGCCAGTATTGATGTGGTTGTCTCGCAAATGTCTCCTCCGAAACTCAGACGCACACTGAGGCCAGTATGGAGAGATCTCATTCGGAGCTTGTTAGGGATTTGTCATTCATTTGCACTTCTTCCCCATCTTTGACACCTCGCATCCGAACATCGCGCTATTGGCGGTATGAAGGTTTTCAAGATTGACAAACAGTAAATGAATGAACCAGCCTATATAGCCGGTCAGGCAAGGCGCGAGACGTGCAACGTCAGTCGGCGTGCAAAAACCATCAGGGAGAGACTGGCGACGCTGCCCTGCCGCATTCCAAACCGTTCGCAAAGCCTGGACAAGGGGTATGCTGTTCAAGAGATGAGGCGGCTGAACCCGATCGACGTCTTTCGGTGGCCGTTCGACGGCTTGCGCGGCCCGCACGGCCGATTGATTCCGCGGTGGATCTTTCTGCGCGCACTGGCGCTTATCTACTTCTCTGCGTTTTATTCGCTTCTCTTCCAGATCAACGGGCTGATCGGTCCGGAAGGAGTATTGCCCGCGCAGCAGTTTCTAAAAGCCGTGGCAGAGAATTTGGGCGGCTCGCGCTACTGGTATGCACCCACGCTTTACTGGTACTCTGCCAGTTCGACGGCGCTGATCACGGTTACATGGATTGGCCTGGCCGCGTCGTTGCTGGCGTTCCTGAATCTGTGGCCGCGCCTGAATTTCCTTATCAGCTTTGCGTGTTTTCTGTCGTTCATCAGTGCTTCCGGTGTGTTTTCGAGCTATCAATCGGATGGCATGTTGCTCGAAGCCGGATTCCTTTCCTTGTTTTTCACGCCGCGCGGATTGCTGCCGGGATGGGGCGCAAACAACCCGCCGTCACGCGCAAGCTGGTTCCTGCTGCAGTGGGAGTGGTTTCGCATTTATTTCGAATCGGGCATGGTGAAGCTGCTAAGCGGCGACGTGGAGTGGCGCAACTTCACCGCCATGGATGAGTACTACCAGAATGGGCCACTGCCCACGTGGATCGGCTGGTACGCCCAGCATCTGCCTCACTGGTTCCACGCCGCGTCGGTTGGCGCAACGCTCGGGCTGGAGCTGGGCCTTGTGTTCATGATGTTCTTTCCGCGCCGCGTGCGCCTGATCTGCTTCTTTATCGTCACTCCATGGGAGATCGGCGTGATTCTCACCGCCAATTACACGTTCCTGAATTACCTGGTACTCTCTCTGGGCTTCTTGCTGCTGGACGACAGTTGCCTGATGCGCTTAGTGCCGGCACGCTGGCAGCCGCACGAGGAGCGATTCCGGTCGCCAGAACCGGCCCCTGAGCTGAAAGAAGAACAGCCATTGTCGATACTGAGAGCGAATGAAGTCGGCCTGGCCTCGGCGGATGGTCCGGCTGTGGCCGAATCGGAGGCGCATGAGGTTGTTAGCCTGCGTGAGAGATGGCTCGAAAAGATTCGTTCTGTTCTGCAGGTTGCAAGTCTGGGGCTAGCGGCGCTGATGCTCTCCTGGATCTTCTACGACACAACAGCGGAAATGATTGGCCTTCCGCTGCACAGGATTCCCGTGCCGGTTTCTCCCATCGCCGCGCTCGAACCTTTTCGCATTGCCAACCAATACGGGCTGTTCGCGGTAATGACGCGCGGCCGATATGAAATCGAGTTTCAGGGCTCCGACGACGGGCGGAACTGGACACCGTATCTGTTTCGCAACAAGCCGCAATTGCTGAACGAAGCACCGCGCATCTACGCACCATATCAACCGCGCTTCGACTGGAACCTGTGGTTCGCTTCGCTAGGCCCATGGCGGCAGAACGAGATGGTTCCCCTCACCGAAGAGCATCTCTTGCTTGGCTCTCCAGCGGTCCTTTCGTTGTTCCGCGACAATCCGTTTCCACAGATGCCGCCGCGTTATTTGCGCGCTGTGTTGTGGCAATACTGGTTCACGTCAGCGGACGAAAAACGGCGCACAGAAAACTGGTGGCGGCGGAGGTATCTGGGACTCTACGCGCCGGAGCTGACCATGACTGCTAGCGGCGAGTTTGCCGTGGTGGAGTGGCCGGCGGAACTGACACCGCGCGAGTGAAAAGGACAGACACCAACGAACAAGAGTTAGGACGAAGTCCAGCGACGATTTCGAAGCGTGTGGGAATAGATCCGGGGATTGTTGAGTAAAGGAAAGGCAAGTTCATGAAAAAGAAAAGCGGAGCCTCTGAATTGCGCTGGAGAATTCGTTCATG
>JBAPYY010000119.1:0-3133 GCA_049284975.1 Occallatibacter sp. | reverse complement strand
CAACTATGTTGAGGCAGTCGGCCTTCTGCGTCACGGCGGCAAGATAATCGGGATCCAGGCGCGCGACCGAGAAGGCGGCGCTGACTTCGACGTGCAAACGAAAGTTGTGATCAATGCCTGCGGAGTTGAAACAGAAGATATCCTCACCATGGACGGCGCTGCGCGCGGTTCGCTGCTCGCCCTGAGTCAGGGAACGCATTTTGTTTTGCCCCATTCCTTCTTGCCGGGAAATACTGCGCTCATGATTCCCAAGACGGCCGATGGCCGGGTGCTATTTGCCATTCCCTGGCACGGCGCCGTTATCGTTGGAACAACAGATGAGCCCGTTGCCAGCGCGCCCGCCGAACCGCGCGCGCTTCTGGCAGAAAAGAAATTCTTGCTCGAACATATCACTCGCTACTTTGGCCGTACACCCGATGCCTCAGAGATCCTGAGCGTCTGGTCCGGACTTCGGCCCCTGGTGCGTAAAGGCGGCGGCAAGACCTCGCAGTTATCCAGAGACCACACCATTCTTGTGTCGCGATCTGGCTTAGTCACGGTTACCGGAGGAAAGTGGACCACTTACCGGCGCATGGGGCAAGATACCATCGATCGCGCCTGCGAGGTTGCTTCGCTCCGCAAACAACCATCGCAGACACTGGAGTTGAAGCTGCACGGGTGGGTTTTGGATTCTTCCGCAACGCCCGCATGGGAACGCGTCTATGGCTCGGATTTGCCCATGCTTCAGGCGCTCTCAAACGAGGACGCGGCCCTGGATGAGCCTCTCCACCGGCGCCTCCCTTTTCGGTTGCGCGAAGTTGTCTGGTCGGCGCGCTATGAAATGGCGCGGACCGTGGAGGATGTTCTGGCACGGCGTACCCGCGCCCTCTTCATAGATGCTCGCGCAGCTATTGAAGCTGCGCCGGTGGTGGCTACTCTCCTTGCCCGAGAGAATCAGAGAAGCGAAGCATGGAAGGCAAAGGATCTTGCAAGCTTTGTTGAACTCGCAAAGGGTTATATCTACCAGGAAGGCGAGGCGGTCTGAACAATCTGTTTTCGGCGGCAGGAGTTTCTTCAAAGTCGATTCCAGAGAATTATATACAAGATAGTTTTCATCGCATTTAACTTGTCATGAACAGACAGCACCACTCACAAAAGCAACGAGGACATTTATGAGTTGGAATCTTCCTTTTCTTAGGCCGGCGCCGCATATCGACAGGCTGCCTGATGCACAAGTTAAACGGCTCTATCCTAAAATGCGCTGGCAAATTATGGAGTCGACCTTTATTGGTTATGCCACGATTTACCTCGTCAGAAACAATCTTCCGGTGATCTCTAAGGAGATGGGGCATTCGCTCCAGTACAGCAAGGGGCAAATTGGGGATATGCTCGCGCTGACGGCTATTTGCTACGGCGTCGGCAAAGTAATTATGGGAGCATGGTCCGATCGGAGCAATCCGCGTTATTTCATGCCTCTTGCAATGCTGTTGACGGCGTTTTGCAATTTTGCCTTTGCGCTCGTAAGCAGTTACCCGATTCACCTAGCTCTCTGGGGCCTCAACGGATTGGTGCAAAGCATGGGATGGGCTCCTTGCGGGCGCTCTCTTGGCCATTGGTATAGCATCCGCGAGAGGGGTACCAAGTTCGCGTTCTGGAATGTCGCTCAGAATGTTGGTGGCGGACTGACAGGCCTTATCGTCGCATACTGTACGACGAAGCTGGGATGGCGCTCGGCATTCTATGTTCCAGGCATTCTGGCCGTCTTATGCGCGGTTTATCTTATTCTGAGACTTCGAGATACACCTCAGTCCGTGGGACTTCCACCAATCGAGGAATATCGCAACAACTATCCCGCCAAAGAAGCTATAGACAGCGAAATGGAATTGGGTACTCGCGACTTGGTGGTCAACTACATCCTGAAGAATCGTTATCTCTGGCTTTTTGCCGCCGCCAATTTCTTTGTGTACATAGCCCGATATGGCATGTTGGATTGGGGTCCGACATTTCTAAAAGAAGTAAAGCACGCCAGCCTTGAGCAAGGAGGTATCAGCACGGCGGCACTGGAGTTTTCTGCCATCTTCAGCACTATACTTATGGGCTGGCTATCAGACAAGTTTGGGGGGAGGCGAGGAATGATAAGCGCATTATGCATGGTTCCTGTCTTCCTGGCCTATCTCGGCATTATATTCAGCCCCGACAATAAGTTATGGCTGGACTTGGTCTTATTTGGCGTTATTGGATTTTTTGTGTATCCGGCTATCTTATTGTTGGTAGTAAGTGCGCTGGATTTTACGTCGAAAAAAGCGGTGGGCACAGCGGCAGGTTTTATCGGGCTCTTTGGCTATCTCGGACGGGTAGTCGAGGGTAAGGGTATAGGCACTCTGGCCGAGCGATACGGATGGAATGCGGCGCTTTATGCGGTCATGGCCTCGGCATTCATGGGCATCGTGCTGCTTTCGTGGATGTGGAAGCTCTCACCGCGCAGAGTGGAAGCGATTGAATCGCCCGGGATATCTGACGGATCTTCTCAGAAAGACAGGAATGTTTAGCAGCTTGGAGGGTGAGCATCCGCGTAACCCAATCTCTACTCACTCATCGCTGTGATTGCCATCTGGCCCCGTGAAGGGCCCGGAATCTATCTGATCCACATCTCTGGATTGCTGATGGAGACCGCGTCGAGGCCTTGCGCCAACAGATCTTCGGCTTCCTTCAAGGTCCATATAAGGCCGCCTCCTACAACTGGGATATCCAGCGAGATAGCCCGCACGCTATCAAGCAGCTTGGGAGCAACAGGGGCAGGCAAGACTTCAAGTGCATCCACAGGCGTATTCTTCAACTGATTAGTGATGGTATTCTTAGCGCCGCTATCCAGAAGGAATGTTCGCTGAACTGCATAGAGATGAATGGTATGTGCGTGGCGTAGCGGGTCCAGATGAGTGGATATGATTCCGCTTGCGCCACAGTGTTTCAGGTAGTTCACTGCGTATTTGTCGCGCGAGAAGCCGTTGAGTAGATCGAGATTGACAATCGGTAACTTGCCCGCGGCAAGAATCTTCTGGATCATCGTCTCGCAATTTTCCGGGTCGCCGGTAAGCAGATAGATTATCTTTCCGTGTGCGGCAATTGCCTGGTCGAGGTGTTCAACGTGGCGCAC
>JBAPYY010000118.1:0-4874 GCA_049284975.1 Occallatibacter sp. | reverse complement strand
CTCAAAGACACCTTGAGGCAATCTGACGCTCTTGGTAACGACAGATGCCGCATCATGGTTGCCACGGATTGTGTAAACTCGGATACCCTCACGGATCAGACGCGAGACTTGGCGATTGAAGAACAGGCCTATGGACGTGTCCCGCCACTCGCCATCGTATACATCGCCGGCAACGATGACGAAAGCGACCTGATGAGCAATGGCCTGGTCGACGAGCGCGGCAAAGGCATCGCGACTGGCCGCAGCCAAGCGTGGCGCTAGCTCCGGCTCCCTGGCAGTGATGCCCACCAGAGGGCTGCCGAGATGAAGGTCGGCGGCATGAATGAAGCTGAAGGCCATGGCTCTTTCTCCGTAATGCTCGGGCTGCTGCGATGCAAGCTGCCGGGGTCATGTATTGCGCACCGACTTGGGCCACTCCATCTAAACTCTCATTTGCTTTGCAACGTTTCCTAAACTGACAAATAGCAACCAGCTCTCAATCGAAGAGACGTTGATCTCCGTGCAACGCTTTCTTACCAGAATGATTCATATCGATCGGCTCGATAATTGCGCCGACTCCATTCTCACCGTTGGGACCTAGATCCTGATCCTCTGTCCAAACTGGGATGGCGAGAACTTGATAGGTCCCGGCGAAACGCCCAAGGTCTAGCCAACACTCACCGTCACACGGTTGTCCGGTAGACGCCGCGATATAGAGAGGCCCATCATTTTCAATCGATTTGTCAGGCGGAAGATAGGCTCCGGCCTTGAGGAACTTTGGACTAGGAATTGAATAATCGAGGCGCAGTTTCTTGGATTGGAGAGCCAGGTCGGCTGGGTCGATACCGAACAGACTGGATTGTTTCAGGTTTCCTACGGTTTGCTTTTGGGTCGGCTTTAGCTTCCACGAAACGAATACTGCTGCCAACGAGCGCTCGTGGCTTTCAGCAAACCGGCGTAAGGTTGCTTCCCTAGACGCGACGTACTTCTTTGCCAGTTCAACTAGGCCGGCCGCGGAGGACACTTTCGTTGCATCCTCAATGAACCAGGGTGCCGGCAAGATCAACTCCGATGCGCCGACGTCACATAGCATCTCCAGCAGATCGTCGGGGTTAGTCCGACTTCGAAAACGGGCGTCAGTCCGGCACCATGTCTTAGTTTGATAATTTGGGAAAAATGTGTGGGTCACCTCGTGTGCGGTACTGAATCGAATTCGCGTTTCAGGACGATCAGGATTGACACGGATAGATACCCGGCCATCCCCAATCGGGACAAGCTCCGCATCTTTGCTGTGCCCCGGTCTCTCATCGCTTCGAGCGATTCCGAGAAAACTGGCAAGTGCATCCACGTCTAGTGGGCCCGTTGGCGCACCGAATGTCGCTGTATAACGCGCAATCGCATCGCGTGCCATAATTCGAATGGCGGCATACGGATCCGAAGCGCCCGTCGAACGGACGAGTTCAGCTATAAGCGCTTCAGTTGTGAACGCTTTCATCACCGGGAGCGCTTTCGGGCATCTATCGTGTCCAGAGCCAGATAGAGCTGATGCCATTCGTCTGCTGTCTTGGGCTGTCCTCCCCGGAACCTCATCGAGGCTAGGTCACGCAGATCGTGTTCGCTCAGGGGAGTGCCCAACAACGCCATGCGCTCTTGAAAGTCCGTAAGTGACTTCGGTAGCTCTACCGCCCGATCCTGCACCTGAGTTGTGGCGAGTTCGAGCAGTTCCGCAATTGTGACGGAGAGTGCCTTCGCAATTTGCAACAATACAGAAGCCGAGGGTTTCTTCTCTCCAGCCGAGTCCCTTTCAAGTTCCCAAAGGTAGGTCTTTGATACATCGGCCTTGGCCGCAAGGTCATCCAGGGACAGTCCCGCTTTCTCTCGAAACTTGCGAAGTTGTTCTGCCAGTGCCATTTAGGTCGACTCCCGCTCCAATTCATAGATTATGTCCCACCCAAGAGTAGCGCAATTTGTTCGTTATAGCGATAGATTTCCACCGTTATAGTTGACTAGCTTGATAGCGAATGATACGTTCGCTATAACGAACAGCCTGTAGACGATTTCGGAGGGGTCAGAATGGCGATGGAGGGACCAGGGACACTGTTGGGCGACAGCAGCGATTCTATCGGGCTCGAAGCCGGGGTGGCTGAGGTTACTCGCCACATCTTGATTTCAACCCAATGCATGCTCTGGGGGAAGTCGGCAGGGCGCTGTGAATTTGCCGGCTGCAACAGACCACTCTGGAAATCCTCCGTCACTCAGGAACCTGTAAACGTCGCCCAAAAGGCTCACATCTACTCGTTCAGCGCGCGGGGATCTCGTGGCAACGAGGGAATTCCAAAGGGTGAACTCAACGACATCAGTAACCTCATGCTCGTCTGCCACGAGTGCCATCAGAAGCTGGACGGACCGCACGGCAGCATTCGCTACACAGCGACACTTCTCGGAATCATGAAAAACGAGCATGAGGAGCGTGTTGAACGCGTCACCGGAATCGTTGAGAGCAAGAAAAGTCAAATTTTGCTCTACGGCGCGAACATTGGGGACCATAGTTCGCCGCTAAACTACCGGGATGCGGCGCCTGCATTGTTCCCCGACCGGTATCCAGCCTCGGACGCTCCGATTGAGCTCAGCACGGTCAATAGCTCGTTTTCCGACCGTGACCCAGAGTTCTGGAGAACAGAAGCCGAGAACCTGCGAAGAAAGTTTGAAAAGCGAGTGAGAGAGCGCCTAGCACTTGCGGAGGTCGATCACCTTTCTGTGTTTTCGCTTGCTCCGCAGCCGCTTCTAATTCTGCTCGGAACTCTGCTCAGTGACATCGTGCCGTCGGACGTGTACCAGCGGCACCGGGAACCACCCACATGGAAGTGGCCGAAGGATTTTGCCACACAAGAATTTGAACTCAGAGAGCCGGCGACGGCGTCAGGAACGCCCGCTCTTGTCTTGGCGTCAAGCGCGACTGTCGTTGAAGACCGAATTACATCTCTTCTCGGGCAGGATGCGAGCGTTTGGATCGTGACTTTGCCAATCCCTCACAATGACGCGGTGAAGTCACGAGGACAGATCTCCCGGCTGCGTTCACTGCTGCGATCTGTCTTTGATCGAATCAAGGCAGCATACAGCCAATCCACAGTTCTGCATGTATTCCCCGCTGCCGCGAATTCCGCTGCCGTTGAGTTCGGACGAGTGCGTATGCCCAAGGCCGACATGCCCTGGCTGATCTATGACCAAGTGAACGCTCGTGGCGGTTTCATTCCCGCAATATCAATTCCCGAAGGAGCAATACAATGACGAATCTCTTGGCGACGAAGTTGCTCGATACGATCGTGGATAGTTTGGACATTCCGAAATCCTATTATCAGAAGGCCGTCGACCGGCACCGCTCCCTTGGAGAGTGGCTTTGTCGCGCTGAATCTCGCGTTGCCGCTTTCCAGCCGAACGTTTCGTCACAAGGGTCCTTTCGATACGGCACGGTGGTTCGACCGCTTGTTGCTGGTGGCGAGTATGACCTCGATAACGTGACTACGCTTGAAATACCCAAGACCGCAATGACCCAGAAGCAGCTCAAGCACCTCTACGGCGATGAGGTTAAGGACTATGCAATGTCGCATGGAATGCTCGAACCGGTTGAGGAGAAGAATCGCTGCTGGCGCCTGCATTACTCAGACGAGGCAACTTTCCACCTTGACACTCTGCCGTGCATAGCCGAAGAGCGCGATGTTGTCCAGGCGATCACCTCCCGCGGAGTTTCTGCGAAATTGGCAGGTATGGCTGTCGCAATTACGGATAAGCGCCACCCTCAATATGATCAAATCACCCGGAATCTACTGAGCAGCAACCCACGCGGGTTTGCGACATGGTTCGAAGACCGTGCACGCCCTTGGGCCATAGCGCAAATGCGTCGCTTGGTAGAGCAAAGACTCTACGCGTCGGTCGAAGCCGTTCCACCCTATGAATGGAAAACTCCGCTTCAGCGAAGCATTCAGCTGCTCAAGCGTCATCGCGATGTAATGTTTCGCGACAATCCCGGAATCGGCCCGATATCAATGATCATCACAAATCTCGCCTCCCACGCTTATGCCGGCGAACCGGATATCTTCGCCGCTTTAACCAATATTGTGGAAAGAATGCCGCAGTATGTGAAGCCAGGGAGGCCGCGGGTGCCAAATCCAGCGAACCCGGCGGAGGACTACGCCGACAAATGGACGAAAGATCCGGCACTGGAATCCAATTTCTGGGCATGGCATACACAAGCAAGATCTGGCATCGCTAAGCTGCCGAGAATTCTGAGTGGCAACAACTTTTTCTCGGAAGTTCACCGCACGTTCCGCGTGGAATTGACTGAAGAACAACTAAGGCAGCTCGATACGGGCGTCACTCGACCAGCGCCAGCGATCATCAGAGCGGCTCCTGTTTTGTCCATTCCATCAGCTCCGCGGCCATGGGGTCATAATGACTGAGTCTTTTCGCCGGCAGTTTGAGCGTTGGGGCGTGGAGGAGTTGCTTATCAGGTATCCAGGGCTGCGATTGCGTCCCGTGGCCGCTAGTCAAGTGATAATCGCTGGAACCCTCACGTTCGACGCGGATGCGCCGGGCAAGGAACGGATCAAAGACGAATACGAGATAGAAATTGCAATTCCTGAGCGGTTTCCAAAGTGGATACCTTCTGTCCGTGAGACCGGAGGTCAAATCCCGCCCAGATTCCACAAGCTCGACGACGGATCACTGTGCCTTGGCTCTCCGACCCGTCTGCTCCTTGTTATATCTGAGTCGCCGTCGATTTTAGCATTCGTTGAGCAGTGCATCGTTCCGTACCTATACGGCTATTCGTACTTCGCGAAACATCACACTATGCCCTTTGGGGAACTGTCGCACCGGCATCAAGGAATTAGCGAAGA
>JBAPYY010000117.1:0-2194 GCA_049284975.1 Occallatibacter sp. | reverse complement strand
GTCCTCTCACTCGAGACCAAACGTACGTGGAAAAACCGCCAGACAGGCGAACGTGAATCGCAGACCACGTGGCACAAATGCATCGCTTTCGGCCGCACAGCCGAATACGCCGCTGCTCTGACCGAGGGCCCCCACCTTCAGATCGTTGGCGAAATCCAGACGCGCGAATACGTTGCCAAAGACGGCACAAAGAAGTCCGTGACCGAGATCCGGGTGTATCGCATCGTCCGGCTCGACCGCGCGTCGAAGGCGGAATCGACCGAAGGGGCCGCCGCATAAGCGGCCTCCCTCCTGCCCAAGAGGAACTCGCCATGATGACACCATCCCATCGTGAAGAGCTGATCCTTTCCCATATGCCGCAAGTAAAGCTTCTTGCCCATCGCCTACATCGGCGGTGCCCTCAAGTCGAATTCGATGACCTTATGTCCGTCGGCACGATCGGCCTCATCCAGGCCGTTGACCGCTTCGATCCGGACCGGCATCTGAAACTGAAGACCCTAGCCGAACATCGCATCCGTGGAGCCTTACTTGACTACTTGCGTCGCATTGACCCTTTGCCCAGAAGTGACCCAAAACCCGAAAACGAGACAAGGGATAAGTTGAGGACGGGGCCGGGATGTGATCCTCTGGACGAAGGCAGAAGGAGGAAACATGCCGAGGAAAGGGCACAGCGAAGAGGAGATCGTGCGCGCGTTGCGGCAGGCCGAAGCGGGCCAGAAGGTGAGCGAGATCTGCCGCGATATGGGGGTATCGCAGCAGGCATTTTACAGCTGGAAGCGGCGCTACGCTGGATTGGGATTGAGCGAGTTGCGCGAGCTACGCCAGCTGCGGGACGAGAATCGGAAGCTGAAAACTCTGGTGGCGGACCTGACGCTGGACAAGCACATCCTGCAGGAGGTGCTGTCAAAAAAGGCGTGAAGCCCGCGGTGCGCCGCGAGCTGGTGCGCGAAGTACGGCAGGCGCATCGGCTGAGCGAGAGGCGTGCTTGCGGGCTGTTCGGGATCACCCGCTGGACCAATCGCTATCAAAGCCGCCGCGATCCTCAAACAGGGTTGCGGATGCGACTGCGAGAGCTGGCCGGCAGCCGAACTCGCTACGGCTATCGGCGGTTGACGGTGCTGCTGCGGCGCGAAGGGTGGGTGGTAAACGCCAAACGCGTCTATCGACTCTATCGGGCGGAGCAGTTGCAGGTGCGAACCAAGAAACGAGCGAAACGTGCGGCGCGGGTGCGTGTTCCACTGTCCGGGGCCACTCGTCCGAACCAACGCTGGAGCATGGATTTCGTGAGCGACCGGCTGGCCGATGGGCGCTGGTTCCGCATTTTGACGGTGGTGGATCAGTACACGCGGGAATGCCTGTGTGCTTTTGCGGACCGCTCCCAAACGGGAGAGAAAGTGGTGGAGCAGATGAAACGGCTGGTTGCCTTGCGCGGAGCGCCGGAATCGATCACTACCGATAATGGCGGCGAATTTGCCGGCCGGGCGATGGAAGCGTGGGCCTATGGGGTGGGAGTACAGATGGACTTCATCCGGCCAGGCCGGCCCGTTCAGAACGGCTTCATCGAGAGTTTCAATGGTAGATTGCGGGACGAATGTCTGAACGGGGAAGTGTTCTTCAACCTCGCCGATGCTCGGGAGAAAATCGAACACTGGCGAAGCGACTATAACCAGAATCGTCCGCACAGCGCACTTGCCGATCGTACGCCAGCAGAGTTTGTTAGCGCGGTAGAATCACGGCCCTTCGTTTTCCCAATCGTAAGTAAGGCAAAACCGCAGCCGCGTCAAGGGTTCGCTGGCGCCGGGCAAAAACCGCCCGCCCTTGACACGGCTGCGGCCATGCCTTCTGAACCAGTTATGAAAACGAAGGTCCTTCCTGAATCGCCGATTTTGATGGAGACGTTCAATTGAGTTACTTTAGGCCACAGCAGGCCGGAAACATGGGGCTGCGGATCACATCCATGGTCTTGATCTCAACTTCCACCCTGTCTAAGAAACCGGGGCGGGTCACGCCTCCGCCACCTGCTCCTTTATGTTGTCCCAATGCTTGGGGCCTCCGTCCTTGAGGTCGTAGGCCATGGTGCCCTCGATCTTGACGGTATGATGCCCGGCCGGGGCGCGCGTGGGATCGCTGACCGAGGGGCTCACGATTTGAAGTGGCGTGTCTTCGACCCAAGCTTCGCCTCGCGCGTTGTAAG
>JBAPYY010000116.1:0-9241 GCA_049284975.1 Occallatibacter sp. | reverse complement strand
AGGCTGGATCGATGCTTGGCTCAGGCGGCGTTGTCGTAATCGATGACCAGACTTGCATTGTCGAATTCGCGCTGCGCACCATCAGCTTTTATCAGCATGAAAGCTGCGGATGGTGCATTCCCTGCCGCGAGGGCACGGACTGGCTGAAGAAATCAATGATGCGTTTCCACGCGGGATTCGGTGAGGCCAAAGACATCGACAATATTCAATATCTGGCTGAGAACATGTTGGGACGGACGTTCTGCCCGCTGGGCGACGCCGCGGCCATGCCGATGCTGGGATTCGTAAAGAAGTTCCGCAAGGAGTTCGAGGCGCATTTGAACGGAATGCCCTGTCCGTTTGCGAAGCACGTGGAATTGGCTGTGATATAGGGGCGCTGGAGACGAATGGCAGACGTAACCTTCATTGTTGATGGAAAGAAGCTGACGGCTCCCGCGGGGACGCTGCTGATCGACGCGTGCCGCAAGGCGGGCATCGAGATTCCAGCCTTCTGTTATTACCCCGGACTCAGCCTGCAGGCGGCCTGCCGCATGTGCGTGGTGCGCCAGGAAAAAGTGCCCAAACTGCAAACGGCCTGCACCACGCAAGTCGCGGAGGGACAGGTATTCATCACTGAGTCAGATGAGATTGCGCAGGCGCGCAAAGCGACGATTGAGCTCCTCCTTGGCAACCACCCGCTCGACTGCCCGGTTTGCGACGCCGGCGGCGAGTGCGAATTGCAGGACATGACCTTCAAGTACGGCGCGGGCGAGAGCCTTTACGCCGAGGCCAAAAATCATCGTGAGGAGAAGCAGTGGTCGCCCGCCGTCTACTTCGACCGTCCGCGCTGCATTCTCTGTTATCGCTGCATTCGCGTTTGCGGTGAAGGGATGGATGTGTGGGCGCTGGGCGTGCAGGGTCGCGGCGTCAACTCGGTGATCACACCCAACGCCGGGAATCAGCTCGACTGCGAACAGTGCGGCATGTGCATCGACATCTGCCCGGTGGGCGCGCTGACCAGCGGCAGTTACCGGTATAAAACCCGGCCATGGGAGATGAACCACGTCGCGACGGTTTGCACGCACTGCGCAGACGGCTGCAAGGTAACTTTAGGCGTGCGGCAGGACAATGATGGCTCTGAAATCGTCCGCGCAGACAACCGCGACAAGAGTGGCATCAACGGCGACTTTCTGTGTGCCAAAGGCCGCTTTGGCTTCGATTTTGTCGAGAGCCCGGATCGCCTGACCCGGCCGCTGGTACGCGACAACCAGGGCAAGCTGGCTGAGACTACCTGGGAACACGCGCTGCGATTGGCTGCAGGCAAACTCAAGGAGACCCGTGACAGCAAGGGTGGAGCTGCCATTGGCGTCATCGCCTCCAACCAGAGCACCAATGAAGAGAATTACCTGTTGCAGAAGTTTTCCCGGACCGTGCTTGGCTCCAACAACATTGACCACGAGCGAACCGCGGATTATGCGACCTTTGCGCTGGCACTTGCCGGTCACAAAGACAAGGCCGCCAGCCTGCGCGATACGGCCACTGCTCCGGCGATTCTGCTCATCGGCGGCAATCCGACGGAGGAGCACCCGCTGCTGGCCTGGAATCTCCGCACTAATGTCCGGCTCAATCGCGGAAAGCTCTTCATAGCCAATGCAAATCCCATCAAGCTGGAACGCCAGGCAAAGGCAACGCTGAGGCTGCCGGCTGACGGCTATCCTGCCTTCGCCACATACCTGGCCGGCGGCGACACTATCATCCAGGACGCAGCCTTCCGCGAGGCTGTGCTGGCCGAAGAGTCGTTGTTGGTGGTCTTTGGCCCTGAGTTTAGCGGCATGCAGTTGACGAAACTGGTCGAGTGGGGCCTGAAGCGCGGTAATGTGCGTTTCGCATTCCTCGGCGGCTATTCGAACTCGCGCGGCGCCGCGGATATGGGGCTCTTCCCTGACCTGCTTCCGGGCTATGTGCCGGTCGCGGCGCCTGACGCTTTTGCCGAGTATCCGGGCCTGCCCTTAACGCCTGGCAAGACACTGCCCGAGATCTTCGATGCGGCAAGCAAGGGAGAATTGGGCGCGTTGCTGGTCGTGGGAGCTGACCCGGTCGCAAAACTCGGGGTGAGCCCGGCCGCATTGCAAAATACATTCGTCATCGTCTCGGATATCTTTCTCACCCAGACGGCGGCGCTGGCCGATGTGGTCTTCCCGGCAGCAAGTCTTTATGAAAAGACCGGCACATTGACCAACACATTTGGCGACGTGCAACTGGCGAGGAAGGCCGCAGACCGCGCAGGCGTTAAACCCGATTTCGAGATTCTGGTGCGGCTGGCCGGCGCAATGGGCGTGGACGTGAAAACGCTTGTGCCTTTCGGCAAGATCGGCACGACCGCTGATCTGGGTCAATCGCGCGGAGCGCAAGCCGGCGAAGCGGACAGACATTCAGTTTGGCTCCAGGCCAATGGACTTGAACCAAAGCTGAGTCCCTTCGATCCGCTCGCGGTGCTGGACGAGATCGCCCGGCTGGTTCCGGGCTACGCTGTTGACCGCATGAATCTGCTCGTCGGCAACGATGTGCAAACCGAGCCGGGCTTTGTGCCGGTTGCGGCATTAGCTGGGAGGGGTTTGATCACGCCCTCTCGCGAAGGATTATTTACCTCCGGAACGTTGGGGCAGCACAGCACGGCGCTCACGGAATTGAAACAGTTTCAGGCGCGCTATAGCGGACTCAAGGTTTTATGAAAAAAGAGGCTGAAGACCTGTGACAATTTTGCAGTTTTTTCTGTGGAGCCTGCTTAAGGTTGCGGTGGTGACGGTGGTGATGCTCTTGGGCGTCGCCTATACCGTGCTGCTGGAGCGCAAACTGGTGGGCCGCATTCAGAACCGCTGGGGGCCCAGTCGCGTGGGACCGTTCGGGCTATTGCAGCCGCTGGTTGACGGGGCAAAATCCTTTCTCAAAGAGGACATCATCCCCACCGGCGTCTACCGGCCGCTCTATCTCCTCGCTCCTATCCTCGCGCTTGGTTGTGCGCTGATATCCATCGGTGTGGTTCCCTTCGGCGCGCCCAGCGTCGAGCTGCGCGATGTCGCTCAGCTTGGAGGTCCGTGGTATGCATCAAAGGTGCCTCCCGGGATGTATATGTTCCAGATCGCAGATGTCAACGTCGGCCTGTTGGTAATTCTGGGTGTTACCTCCATCGGCGTCTACGGCATAGCTCTCGCCGGGTGGTCATCGAACAACAAATATTCGCTGCTGGGCGCATTGCGCTCTTCGGCGCAGTTGGTCAGCTACGAACTTGCTCTGGGACTCTCTCTGGTCGGCGTGGTCTTGCGTGCCGGCTCACTCAACCTGAGAGTGATCGTTGAGCAGCAAGCAACCAACGGCATGCTGAGCTGGAATCTTTTCGGCGGCATGCAGTTTGTGGCCTTTTTCATTTACCTGATGGCCGCCTACGCCGAAACCAACCGCTCACCATTCGACTTGCCCGAAGCGGAAAGCGAACTGACTGGCGGATATCACACTGAGTACAGCTCAATGAAGTTCGCCATGTTCTTTATGGCCGAGTACGGCAATATGATTACAGTAGGCTGCGTGGCTACGCTGCTGTTTCTAGGCGGATGGACCAGCCCCTTCGGCGACCTGATTCCGCCTCCGCAGAACATTCTTGTCCACGCGTTGCTGCCGCTCTGCTGGTTTGTGCTCAAGGTTTTCAGTTTTCTGTTTCTCTATGTGTGGGTGCGGGGAACTTTGCCGCGCTTTCGCTATGACCAGTTGATGAATTACGGATGGCGCTGGCTGATGCCGCTGGCCATTCTCAACATTGTGGCGACCAGCCTCTGGCTGGCTTATCGCTAAGTTACAATCGGGCTTGCCCGTAGGTGACAAAACGATGCACCTGATTTTGTTTCTTGTGTTTGCCGCATTCTGCCTGGGAGGAGCGATCAACCTGCTCATCCAGAGCCATCCCATCAACAGCGCTCTTTCGCTGATTGTGGTGATGGTCTCGCTGGCCGTGCTTTACCTGTTGCTGGGCGCGGAGTTTCTTGCCGCTGCGCAGGTGATCGTCTACGCCGGCGCCATCATGGTGCTGTTCACCTTCGTCGTCATGCTGCTCAACGCTGGGCGCGAGGCACACACCCTGGGCAGCCGCGCGGCGCTGAGGTTGGGCTTTCCCGCGGTCGTCGCCATCCTGTCCGTGATTGCCACCGTGATTCTGCACGCCCAAGGCCTCGGCGTTGCCAGGCTGAGTGAGGGCATCACCTCAACTGAAGAGTTGAGCACTGTGCTTTTCACCAAGCTGCTTCTGCCATTTGAGGTCACCTCTGTGCTGATTCTCATCGCGATTCTCGGCGCGGTTGCCCTCGCCCGACACGACGACACAGACCCACAAAGCAGCGCGGAAGGGACGGATAAATGAGCTCTTTCCTTTCACAAGAAGTTCCGCTCTCCTGGTATCTGCTGTTGAGCGCCGCGCTGTTTTCGCTTGGCGTTGTCGGATTTCTCATCAAGCGCAACCTGATTACCGTCTTCATGTCCATTGAGCTGATGCTCAACGGCGTGAATCTTTCGTTTGTAACCTTCGCCCACCAGTGGCACGCGGTGAAGGGGCAGATCTTCGTCTTCTTCGTGATGATGGTGGCTGCGGCGGAAGCTGCCGTTGGCCTGGCCATCATCATCGCCGTCTTCCGCGCCCGCGCAACCCTGGCCGTCGACCGAATCGACCTGATGAAACTATGAACGGATACCTCCATCTCTGGCTGATTCCGCTGCTTCCTTTCGCCGGATTCCTCATCAACGGAATTCTTGGCCGACAGTTGCCTAAGTGGCTTGTCACCACGGTTGCTCTTCTCGCGCCACTCGCGGCCTTTGGTGTGGTGGTAAATGTGAGCGTCCTTGGATTTCTTCCTTTGTTCGTAGATCCTACGGGCATTTCACAACTTCCAAGCGTGAGTTTTCCCTATATCGAAACCTGTCCGCTGCCCTGGATCAACGCTGGCTTGCTGCACGTGAATTTCAGCTTCGTTCTCGACCAGCTTTCGCTCGTCATGCTGCTGGTGGTCACCGGAGTGGGCTTCCTGATTCACGTTTACTCCGTCGGCTACATGGGCGACGACAAGGGATACGCTCGCTACTTCTGTTACCTCAACCTGTTCCTGTTTTTCATGACCGTTCTGGTGCTGGCCGGTAACGCTTTGGTCATGTTCATCGGATGGGAGGGCGTGGGCCTGGCGTCGTACCTGCTCATCGGCTTCTGGTTCCAAAAGAAATCCGCTGCCGACGCGGGAAAGAAGGCTTTCATCGTCAACCGCATCGGCGACTTCGGCTTTCTCATCGGAATGTTTCTGCTCATCGCCAACTTCGGCACGCTGACCTTCACCGAGATCGCCACTAAGCTCGGACAAGACCCAGGCTGGAACGGCGGCGTGGTCACGGTGATTGCGCTTTGCCTGATGCTCGGTGCGGCCGGCAAGAGCGCGCAGCTTCCGCTTTACATCTGGCTGCCCGACGCGATGGAAGGACCCACGCCGGTCTCCGCGCTCATACACGCGGCCACTATGGTTACGGCGGGCGTTTACATGGTCGCACGGACGCATGTCTTGTTTGACCACTCTCCCTTTGCGCTGAGTGTCGTGGCCATCATCGGCGCGGCAACAGCCATCTTCGCGGCTACCATCGCCCTCGTTCAAAACGACATCAAACGAGTGTTGGCTTATTCGACCATCTCGCAGCTCGGCTATATGTTTTTGGGCTGCGGCGTGGCGGCTTACTCAGCGGCCATCTTCCACCTCATGACCCACGCCTTCTTCAAGGCGCTGCTCTTCATGGCGGCTGGCTCAGTGATTCACGCCATTGGCGGCGAACAGGATATGCGCAAGATGGGCGGGCTGAGGAAGAAGCTCCCAGTCACTTTTTGGACCATGACCGCGGCCGTCCTGGCCATTGCAGGATTTTTCCCCTTCGCCGGGTTCTTTTCGAAAGACGCAATTCTCTACGCTGCATTTTTGCAGGGAACGAACGGCAAAATCCTCTGGTTTGTCGGAGTGCTGACGGCACTGTTGACCTCGTTCTACATGTTCCGACTCTGGTACCTGACCTTCATGGGTGAGTCGCGCAGCCCCGAAGTTCATCCGCATGAAAGCCCGTGGTCGATGCGCGCGCCACTGGTCATTCTTGCGCTTCTTTCAGTCTGCGGCGGCTGGATCGGTATGGAGCGCTTTGCCAACTTCCTCGCGCCTTCAGTGGGTGCGCGCGTGGCGGAAGGCGGCAATGTTCCCTATCTCCCGTTCCAAATGTCATGGGAATTCTTCCTGAGCGTAATCGCTGTTCTCGTTGCGCTTGAAGGCTGGCTGATCGCCGACAAACTCTACCGCCGCAAGCCGGCACGTCCGGCCCAATGGGCCGCGGCCTTGCCCGGCAGCTACAAACTGCTGGCAAACAAGTATTTTGTTGACGAGCTTTATGGCGCCGTAGTGGTCAAGCCGCTGCTTGGCTTCTCGAAATTTGTGCTGGAGTGGGTCGTCGATTTTGCCATTCTGGGTGGTGCGGCCTGGCTGCTCGGCGGCACTGCTACATTTACGGGAGCGATTCTGCAGCGCTGGCAATCGGGCAACCTGCGCTCTTATGCGGCGTGGCTGGCCGCGGGCGCGGCTGCGGTTTTGCTCTTCCTGCTAGTTCCGTGGGCAACGGTGCTGGACAATCTTTCCGCAATTCACATTGGCATGGCGGGGCATTGAGAGAATGAACGAAATCAACCAATCGATTCTCACGTTGATCCTGCTGGTTCCGCTGGCCGGAGCGGTATTGGTAGCTCTCGTCCCCGACCGCTTCAAGCTGCCCAACTGGATTGCACTGCTTACGACGCTGGGCACATTCGGCCTCACTCTGCATCTGCCGGCGCACTTTTCGTTCGCTCCGGATGCACCCAGCTTCCAGTTCGAGATCACGCGCCTGTGGATCGAGAAGCCGGCAATCTTCTACCACGCCGGCGTTGACGGATTGAGCGTGTGGCTTGTAGTGCTGGTAGGTCTGCTCGCCCCCATCGGCGTGGTCGCCAGTTGGAACGCCATCCAGTCGCGGCGCAAGCTCTTCTACGCGCTCTTTCTTGTCCAGCAGACGGCGATGTTCGGCGTCTTTATCTCGCTCGATTTGATGGTCTATTACGGATTCTGGGAGCTCTCGCTGGTGCCCATGGCTATTCTCATTGCCATGTACGGCCGCAAGGACGGACCGAAAGCCGCGCTGAGATTCTTCCTCTTCACATTCATCCCATCCGCGCCCCTGTTGGTAGCGATTCTGTGGCTCTACTCGAAGACTGGCAGCTTCGACTTTGCAACTCTTCGTTTCTGGGTTGCGAGCGGAGCACTGCCCGCCGGTGCATTGCTCTGGGTTGCTCTCGCGTTTCTCTTCGCCTTTGCGGTCAAAGTTCCGGTCTTCCCGCTGCATGGCTGGGTTGCCGACACCTATAGCGAGGCACCTGTCGCACTAGCGATGGTCGTCGCCGGCAAGCTTGGCCTCTATTCCATGCTGCGCTTTCACATCGGACTCTTCCCGGTACAGGCGCGAGCAGTGGCTCCGGTGCTGATTGGTCTTGCGGTCGTCGGTATTCTTTATGGCGCCTGCCTGGCTCTGGTGCAGCGCGACTTCTGGCGGCTGATGGCCTATGCGGCGCTTAGCCATTTGAGCCTGATCACGCTGGGCATTTACGGCCTGACGCTCACCGGTTGGGAAGGCGCGGTTTACCAAATTCTGAACCACGGAGTAGTGGACGGCGCGCTCTTCCTTCTGCTTGGCCTTCTCTACGACCGATACGCAACCAGCCAGATCGGCGCCTATGGCGGTCTGGCCGTCAAGTTGCCGCGCACGGCCACGTTCTTCGTCATCGGCTCTTTGGCCATGATCGGGCTACCGATGCTCAACAATTTTGTGGGCGAATTTCTGATTCTGCTGGGCACCTTTACAGGCGTCAGCAAAGGCTGGGCGATTGCCGCTGCCGTGGGCGTGATTCTGGGCGCGGCCTACATGCTGTGGCTAGTCCAACGGCTCTTCTATGGGCCTGAGAGCGCGTTGGTCAACTCGAAACCGCCTCATGACCTGCGCCTGGGTCAACTGGCTGTGCTGTGGCCTCTGAGCGCGCTGATGCTGGTCATGGGAGTGGCTCCAATGCTTTGGCTACCAACCATTGAAACTGGCGCGCACCCGCCGCAATTAAGGACGCCAGACATTTTGCCACACGCATTACCTCAATTCGCGTCGCCGACTTCGATGGGCAAGGAGGGCAAACAGTGACTCCAATTATGAATCCTGTTCTAGCTTTCCTGCTCGATCATCCGGATCTCTTCCGCATCTTTCCCGAAGTGATCCTCACTCTCACCGGCGTACTTGTCATGCTGCTCGATGCCGCTTTACCTCCTCATTGGGCGCGCCGCCCGCTGGGCTGGGTGGCCGCTCTCGGAACCACATTCGCCTTGTGGGGAAGCCTCGGTCAGCTTTCGCTTCCTGAAGGAACCGCCTTCTCGGGTACGGTCGAGACCAGCGCCTTCACCGTATTCTTCCACGTACTCATCTGCGGCGTCGTGCTGGTAGCTCTGCTGCTGTCGCTGGACACCTTGCCCGAAGACAGTCATCACCAGGGCGAGTTCTACGCTCTCATGGTCTTTGGCGCAGTGGGCATGTGCCTACTCACCGGCGCCGTCGAACTACTGCTGGTCTTCATCGCTCTGGAAATCTCCTCCATCGCCACCTATGTTCTCGCAGGTTACCGCAAGGACACGGCTCGCGGACCTGAAGCGGCCATCAAGTACTTTTTGCTTGGCTCCTTCGCGACAGCATTCCTGCTCTACGGAGTGGCATTGATCTTCGGCGCAACTGGCACAACGCAGATTTACGAGATTTCCCGCCTTGTTCCCACGGCACAGAATCACTCGCTCGTCCTGGCCGGCCTGGGGCTGATGTTGGTAGGCATTCTCTTCAAGGTTTCCGCCGCGCCGTTCCACGTATGGACCCCCGATGTGTATGAAGGCTCGCCGTCGCCGGTGGTGGCACTAATGTCCACCGCGCCCAAAGCTGCGGCATTTGCGCTGCTGCTGCGCGTGATTTATGAGATGTTGCCCACGCTGCGCTCCGTATGGCAGCCGCTGCTGTGGGTTGTGGCAGTGCTTTCCATGACCGTGGGCAATCTGGCCGCGCTGCGTCAGCAGAACGTGAAGCGCATGCTTGCTTACTCCGCGATCGCCCATGCCGGCTACCTGCTTGCGGCCTTCGCGGGACTCGG
>JBAPYY010000115.1:0-4048 GCA_049284975.1 Occallatibacter sp. | reverse complement strand
TAGCGGGTATTTGCCTCACTTGAGCCGGATGAGCGCGCAACTGAAGCAGACATCAAAGCAAATCGAAAGTTCGGTGGTGGGCGTCTGCGACAGTTTTCAAGGAATCGCGGAGCGGGCAAGGTCCACCGTATCTCGCACGGCAGATTTTTTAAGCAGCAAGGACAATGGGGCTTCGAGCAAACAATCGTTCGCGACTCTGATCCAGAATTGTTCAGCCACGCTGGTCAAGATTCTGAATACGACAGAGGAAGCAGGCGAGGTTTCTCGCCGTGCGATCGACCGAATCGACCAAATGGATCACGCCTCTCAAATGATCGGCTCCGCATTGGTAAAGCTGGAGCAGATTGCCCATGAGAACAAGATGCTGGCGATGAATGCGCGCATCGAGGCGGCACACGCCGGCATTCACGGAGCCGGGTTCGCAGTGGTTGCGGTCGAAGTAGTGTCTCAGACAGAAAGAGCACAGGAGGTAACTGCTCAGGTGGGCGGGCTGATCGCCAACTTGCGGGCGCTTGCCGGATCGACTTTGGAAGACCTGCGGCGGATGAACGAGCAGGATTCGAAACGCCTGGAGAAATGCAGGCACGAAGTGGATGACTCGCTTCGAGATATGCAGGATGCTCATGGCGAGATGGAACAGATGCTGACCGGGATGACGGATGAAGGCGCGCTGCTGGCGAACGACATTGGAGCAGCGGTGCGTGGCCTGCAGTTCCAGGATCGGACCGGTCAACAGATTGCCCATGTGGTGGAAGACCTGGACACTTTATATGCGAAGCTAACGGCTCGCGTAGGCAGTGCGGGTGAATGGGAAGCGGCCTCCAATGAGGGGTTCAGCGCCTACACGATGCTCGAAGAGCGTCAAGTCGCCGGCATCGCGATAACGGAATCCGCAGGCGGAGAAATTGATTTGTTTTGATCGCGATGGAGAGCGCGAAAGATAGAAATCTCTGAAGGGGTGGAGAAATGCGAAAAGTGATGATCGTCGACGATTCAGTGTCCATGCGCCAGATGGTGGGCTATACGCTGCGACAAGGCGGTTACGAGGTGATCGAAGCCGAACACGGCGCGGATGCGCTGAACAAGCTCACTGGCGTGACGGTGGACCTGGTTATTACCGATCTCAACATGCCGGTAATGGACGGTATCACTTTGATCGAGAATGTGCGCAAGCAGCCAGCCATGAAGAGCAAACCGATACTGATGCTGACCACGGAAGGTCTGGCATCGAAGAAGGAACAGGGCAAAGCGGCCGGCGCCACAGGGTGGCTGGTCAAGCCCTTCGACCCCGAGAAGCTGCTGCAAACGGTTGCCAAGGTTCTTCCATAAAGCCATGAAAATCGACCTCACTCAATTTCGCCAAACATACCTCGTGGAAAGTGCGGATCATATCGCTTCCATGGAGACGGGCCTTCTCCAACTTAGGTCCGCGCCTGCCGACGTCGAACTGCTCAACAGCATTTTTCGATCAGCGCACACCATCAAAGGAGGAGCCGGCTCCTTTGGACTGACCAGCCTTGTCCGCTTTACTCACTCGCTGGAGAATCTCCTGGATCGGCTTCGATCCTTAGAGATGCAAGTGACCGACGAGGTAATTGATATCCTGCTTCGATCGGTGGATGTGCTGCGCGGTTTGCTGGAAGCGGACGCGGATGCTGCTCTGCCCGCCAATGCGTTGGAACTTGAAAAGCGTATCGAGGAGCTGAATCCCAACACGTCTGCCGGGGATGAATGCAGCTGTGAGAACGCACCGCAGACGGTGGAGGACGATCGGGAGATCAAGCTCTACAGCGTTGAATTTCGTCCTGACCGGGAGCTCTTCGATAGCGGCACAAACCCGATCGTGCTTCTGAGGAATCTTGCCTCATTGGGAACTGTGAGTTGCTGTCATCTGCATACCGAAGAGTTACCCGCATTAGCCGACCTGGACCCGGCGAAATGCTACCTCAGTTGGACGGTGGAACTGGCCAGCGCATGCTCAGAAGAGGAGTTGCGCGAGGTCTTCGAATTTGTCGAGCATCTGGCTGAAATACGCGTCTCCAGTTCGGACGCTTCGCACCAGCCAAGCCCCACACTGCCTCAGGAGTCTGCGGCAACGAAAGATCCAGTTCTCGCCTCTGCGGGCACAGCAACTCAGCTTGTTGAACGGCGCAAGGCGCCAGTCGCAGATCGCCGGCAATCTTCCGTGGCGGACCGGCGCCAATCGTCAGCGAAGCCTGCGGCCAGCGGAGAGTCTGGTTCGATTCGCGTGGCGACAGACAAGGTCGATCGGCTGATTGATCTGGTAGGCGAGTTGGTGATTGCGCACGTGATGACGGCACAGATGGTCGAAGACTTCGAGCCATCATGCTTGCCCAGGCTGCGAGAGGCGGTTGCAGCGATGGAACGCAATACCCGCGAGTTGCATGAGCGGGTAATGGGGATTCGCATGTTGCCGGTGGGGACGCTGTTCCAGAGATACACGCGCACGGTCTACGACATCGCGCAAGCCACTGGCAAACAGATTCGCCTCGAAACCAACGGAGAGGAAACCGAGATCGACAAGAGCATGTTGGAGTTGCTCGGCGACCCTTTGACGCACCTGATTCGCAACGCAGCCGACCATGGGATCGAGGCAGTGGACGTGCGCCAGGCGGCAGGCAAACCGGAAGAGGGCGTCATCACTTTGAAGGCCTTCCACCGCTCGGGCAGGATCGTGATCGAAATCTCCGACGATGGGGCGGGGATCGATACGGAAAAGGTCCGCAACAAAGCGGTCGAGCGCGGACTGATTGCACCCGATGCCGAGCTGTGCGACGAGCAACTTCGGATGCTGATTTTTGAGCCGGGCTTCTCTACCAGAGAAGAAGTGAGCGACCTGTCTGGACGTGGCGTGGGGATGGATGTGGTCAAGCGGAACGTTCAGCAATTGAACGGCACTGTAAGTCTGGCGAGCGAGAAAGGCCGCGGATCTACAGTAACAATCGAACTGCCCCTGACACTTGCGATTTTGGAAGGATTGCTGGTGCGCGTGAGTGACCGGACGCTTGTGCTGCCGCTCTTGTCAGTGATAGAAACGGTGCCTTTACGCAACGAACAGATTGTGCGGGTAGCAGAAAAAGGCGAGGTGGTCGTAATCCGCAATGAATCCGTTCCGCTGCTGCGCTTGTCTAAGTTTCTTGGCCTGGCGCCGCAAGCCGCGAATGCCGACGCAGTCAATGGAAACGAAAATCTTCGCCGCCTGGCGGTAATTGTGCAGTCGGGCCGGAAAAAAATCGGTCTGGTGGTCGATGAGCTTCTTGGGCAACAGCAGGTTGTGGTCAAGAGCCTGGAACGGAATCTGCATAGGATTGACGGCCTGATGGGCGCAACCATTCTGGGCGACGGGTGTGTCGCCCCTATCGTCGACGTAACTGCCATGGGCGCATTGAATCTCTATTCGCTTCAAGCTTCAACCAAAGTGTCGCCGCAGATTGCGGCATCTGCTCGGGCTGTAGGGGCAGCATCAATCTAACAAAGAGAAATGGAGTAACGTCACATGAACTGGTTTAAGAATCTCAACGCTATGCCCCGCCTGATGAGCAGCTTCGGGGTCTTGCTGGCGCTAACGATGGGCATCAGCTACCTGGCCATCAAAAACCTAAGCGAAGGCAACGATCGCATTGGCGTGCTCTATCAAACGGACATGCTTGGTGCAATGAGCATCATGGACATCAACTATGAGCGAGCCATGAACGGCCGCTCAGTGCGCGATGCCATGCTGCACATGAATGAGCCGGCGCTGGTCGCGGAGAACGAAAAGAACTCGTTTGCGTACATTGCCAAAATGCAGGCCGATATTGAAGCGGCGGATAAGGGAGCCCATACCAAGGAATTCCAGGACGTGGTGGACATCATACGCAACGAGTTGCCCGCGTATTTGAAGGGTCACCAAGATATCTATCAGCGCATTGAAGCCAGGGACCTTGCCGGCGCTCAAGCAAGTCTGACCTCGGTGACCGCTTCCGCCAAGCCGCTCTTCGATGCGGTAGCGAAGATCATCGAAATGAAAAAGAGTCACGCTCAAGAT
>JBAPYY010000114.1:0-4783 GCA_049284975.1 Occallatibacter sp. | reverse complement strand
GAAAAAGGTCTCACTCTCCGCCAGATTGACGCTATTCTCGAACTGCAACTCTACCGCCTAACGCAACTCTCCATCGACGAACTGCTGAAAGAATTGAAGGAAGTTCGCATACGCATCGCCGAGTACGAGTCGATTCTGGCCAGCGAGAAAAAGCTGCGCGCGGTTATCGTGAAGGAACTGGAAGAGGTGCGCGACAAGTATGGCGACGCGCGGCGCACGCAGATTGTGGACGAGAGCGCCGAGTTGCAGCTTGAATACCTGATCGCCGACGAGCAGGTTGCTGTCACCGTCTCGCACCAGGGCTACCTGAAGCGGACGCCTATTTCCATCTATCGCCAGCAACGGCGCGGGGGCACCGGGCGCATGGGCATGAAGACGCGCGAGGAAGATTTTGTCGCGCAATTGATCGTCGATTCGACGCATGCGTTTCTCCTTTGCTTCACCAACACCGGGCGCGTTTACTGGCTCAAGGTATACGAAATTCCCGACGTCGGCGCGGCAGGCAAGGGCAAGTCGATGCAGAGCCTGCTCGATCTGCAGCCGGGCGAAAACGTGCGCGCCATTCTACCCGTGCGCGACCTCGAAGAAGAAGGCAAGTTCATCTTCTTCACCACGCAAAAAGGCACAGTCAAGAAGACGCCGCTCAAGGACTTCTCGAATGTGATGGCGCGCGGAATTATCGCCATCGGCATCGACAAGGACGACGAGCTTGTGGCGGCTCGCATTACCGACGGAAACCAGATTGTCTTTCTGGCTACGCATTTGGGGCAGGCGATTCGCTTCGACGAGAACGATGTGCGCTCCATGGGCCGTCCGGCCTACGGCGTGCGCGGCATCGACCTGGCCAAGAACGATTACGTGGTTGGCGTGGCGATTACGCCCAAAGAGCACGAGCCGGGCGACTACCGGATTCTTGCCATCACGGAAAACGGATTCGGCAAGCGTACCAATGTGGAGATGTATCGCTTGCAAACCCGTGGCGGCAAGGGTGTCAAAAATATGGCCGTCACGCCGCGCATCGGCAAGGTGAACACCATCGAACTGGTGGACGACACTTCGGAGCTGATGGTCATCAGTCAATTCGGCAAGATTATCCGCATTGACACCAAAACCATCCGCGCTGCCGGCCGCGCCACGCAAGGCGTCCGCCTGCTGAACCTGGAGCCGGACGACAAGGTAGCCGCAGCGGTGATCATTCCGCCGGAGGAGTTGAACGGCAACGGCAACCACGACGAGCCGACGCTGTTGCAGTGAGGCGATTTAGGCTTTTCGGAAGAAAGCGATGAGACCGTTGCACGATAATCCGTCGTCATCAAGGTTGCCTAAAAGTACCACGCGTGGTACAGTAGACAAGGATCAACTCAAGCGGATACCCGCAATCTTCTATCGTACCGAGGCGGGTAACGAGCCGGTTCGGAGTTGGCTGAGAACGATGGACCCGCAGGACCGTCGCCTGGTTGGGGAAGACATCAAGACCGTTGAATTCGGATGGCCGGTTGGAATGCCTACCTGTCGTCCGATGGGAGGCGGATTGTATGAGGTTAGGACGCCTTTACCTGGGAACCGCGGCGTACGCATTTTCTTCTACGTTGACCGGATGCAAAGAATGGTCTTGCTGCACGGCATTGTGAAGAAGACGCGAGAAACTCCTGATGCCGATCTGGATCTTGCGCGCCGGAATATGCGCAAGCATGAGAAAGGGCTGAGATGAGCAAACAAACGGCGTTCGACCACAGCGGCTCCTCATTCGATAGCTTTCTGGAAGAAGAGGGCATTCTGGATGAGGTCGAGACCGTGGCCATCAAGCGAGTGATCGCATGGCAACTGGCGGAAGCGATGAAGGCTGGCAAGATCAGCAAGAAAGCCATGGCTGAGCGCATGGGCACCAGTCGCTCGCAGTTGGATCGATTACTCGATCCGGAAAACAGCGCTGTCCAATTGCAAACCATTGCTCGCGCCGCGCGCGCTGTCGGCAAGCGGCTGCGCATGGAGATGGTCAACGCCGCGTAGCGGCTCATCAAGAGCAAGCGGTGGCTATCCGCAATATGTAAGACGTGGTAGCCGCCGCCGTCATCATTCCGCCAGAAGAGCTAAACGGCAACGGCAATAACCACGGCGAGCCTACATTGTTGCAGTAGGACTGTTGGAACCCCAGGGATCAGAAGTGAGATCGGGGATTTCCAGCAGCAGGAGAATTGAAACGTGCCTCATTGCATCTTTGAATATTCTGCCAACATCGCCGACGAGCCGGATTGGCCTCAAATATTGAAGCAGGTGCACCAGGGATTGATTTCGACCGGTCAATTCGTGGCTGGGGATATCAAAAGCCGGGTGATCCGGCACGACGATTATCGAATCGGAAATGGCGAAGACAATCAATCCTTCGTCACAGTGAATCTCCAAATCCTGGATGGCCGAAGCGACGAGATCAAGCGCGAAATTTCACGGATGGCGCTGGAGATTCTTGTTGCGGCGTTCCCAAAATCTCTGGCCGAACAGAAATGCAGCATTACTGTTCAGATAAGCGAAATTCATCGTGCCAGCTATCAAAGGCATGTTAGTTATTGATCCCTGGGTGGCCCAGGTCCTGATTTTCGGACCTGGGAAATCATCATCTGCTCCGCACGCGTGGCCGCGGGGCACGGCCTTCGCGCGCCTGCTACTCGCTCGGCAAGACGATCCCGCTCAGCCACGCCTCACTCGTTCCGTCGCTCAGGTTGGTGGCCGTGCCGTTCTTCCAATAGGTCGCTATGTCGTTGCCGGTCGTGGCGCTGGTGGTTTGGCCCGCCACGTAGACATTGCCGCTGCTATCGACCGCGATCGCGTAGGCATCCGCAGTTTCCTTTCCGTCGGTCAGGTTGGTCGCCGTGCCGTTCTTCCAGTAGGTCGCTATCTGTTTGCCAGTCGAGGCGCTGGTTGTGTCGCCCGCCACGTAGACATTGCCGCTGCTATCGACCGCGATCGCGTCGGCATCCGCATACTCCGTTCCGTCGGTCAGATTGGTCGCCGTGCCGTTCTTCCAATAGGTCGCTACGGGGTTGCCGGTCGTAGCGCTGATTGTAAGGCCCGTCAGGTAGACGTTGCCGCTGCTGTCGACCGCGATTGCAAAGGCTCCTGCATACTGCGTTCCATCGGTCAGATTGGTCGCCGCGCCGTTCTTCCAATAGGTCGCTATGAGGTTGCTGGTCGTGGCGCTGGCTGTCTCGCCCGACACGTAGACATTGCCGCTGCTGTCCACCGCAATCGCGTCAGCATTCGCATACTCCGTTCCGTCAGTCAGGTTGGTGGCCGCGCCGTTCTTCCAGTAGGTCGCTATGTCGTTGTTGGTCGTGGTGTCGTATGTATAGCCCGCCACGTAGACATTACCGCTGCTGTCCACCGCAATCGCGTTGGCCTCCGCATTCTCCGTTCCGTCGGTCAGGTTGGTGGCCGTGCCGTTCTTCCAGTAGGTCGCTATCCCGTTGTTGGTCGTGGCGCTGGTTGTATAGCCCGCCAGGTAGACGTTGGTGATTCCGCTACCGCCGCTACCGCCGCAGCCGGTAAAGGCAAGCGTCAGGAGCAGCGCGGTTGCCGAAAGAACCCGTTGGAGCGTCATTTGCGATCTTCCTCTCTTTCTGTCGAAAAATCTCCTCGGTAGTTTGCGCCTTCCCCGCGACCGGGCGCACGGCCAGCGGGCTACCGAGCCGAAGCGCGGTTCAACAGTGTTTGCCCGAGCCAGAATGTGCGGATAAGTTAGTGAGCAAGTTTAGCACGATTTGCTTAAAATGGTCTATCGGCAAAGACAGGAAATCTCTTGATTAGGGCGAATACTTGGAATCTGTACAAAAACTCGTTTCCGCGATACATTCATCCGGTTGAAAGGAGCGGGTGGTCCAGTTCCGGATCTTCGGACCTGGAAAACCATCCTCCGTACCGCACACGCCCGCCGCAAGAAGTTTGCAGAGAATTACGCTCATTCCGCGCACCTATCTACAGACAGAATTTTTCGAAACCCTCGAAAATCCCGTTGTTTTTTCCCCGTTTTTGACGTTACGCCTTAACCAATCCGCTGTCCCATTCGCCTCGCGCGCGCAACTCGGCTATCTCCTCGCAGGTCATATCATGGGAGCGCAGCCACGGATGCTACACTTCTTGCGATTCCATTGCTCTTAGAATAGGTACGTCTCGAGTGCGAACCGAAAATCAGTTTGACCGCCGCGATCTTGCCGGATTCTCTTTTGATGGCCTGGTGTCGTGGTGGGTTGGTTCCCGCGAGGGCAACCGCCTGCGCATTCGCGTACTGGTTGCATTACTTTTGCTGGTCTGTTTTTCGACGGCGATCATTGCAGTCCCTCGCATGGAGATTTTCGGTCACGATTTCTTCATCTCGCTGGATGGCGCTTGGCGCGTTCTCCACGGCCAGCGGCCCGGAGTGGACTTTTACAGCCAGATGGGGCCAGCCTATTTTCTATTGCACGCTGCTGGGCTTTGGCTGGCACGCGGAGACGCTCAGGGTCTGGGATACGGTAGCGCTCTTGCCACTACACTGATAAGCTTCTGGGCTTTTTTCCTGCTTCGATCGCGCATGAAACTCGCCCCGCTTTTCGTCGCCTGTTTGTTTATTGCGCTTCTCGTCGCCGCTCCGTTTCCTCTCGGCTACCATTTTTTTCAGGCCTGTTTCTCCATGAAGCACAACCGCTATGGTTATGCTTTGACGGCTCTGGTTATGCTCGAATCCTTTCTTCCGCATGAAGACAGCACGCGCAAGCAGAATTTTCTGGGTGGGTTTTCCACCGGGCTGGCC